>USLP01000074.1 GCA_900555525.1 uncultured Eubacteriales bacterium | reverse complement strand
TTGTTTCCTCCAAGCGGTTTAAGCAGCGCAGAAACGTGGATTTACCGCTTCCCGACGGTCCTATAAGGCATACAACCTCGCCTTCTTCTATATCAAGGCTGATTCCCTTCAAAACGTCAAGCTTGCCGAAAGATTTATGCAGGTTTTTTACCTCAACCTTTTTTGCCATAATCAAGCTTCCTTTCAATTATTTTTATAATTTGCGTCAGAATCGTAATTACGACAAGATATACAATTCCCACAAGAATATACGATGAAAAAGACTGCATCGTACGTCCTACATAAATTTTGCCCTTATATACAATTTCGGGCAAACCGATTGCATATGCAAGCGAAGAATCCTTCAGCGTAATGATAAACTGATTACACAAGGACGGTATACTGATTTTAAGCGCCTGCGGAAGTATAACCTTTGACATTGCAGAGCTTTTCGGAAGTCCCAAGCTTCTCGCCGCCTCCATCTGACCGATGTCGACAGCAGCAATTCCCCCTCTGAAAATCTCCGAAATATACGCTCCCGCATTAAGGCTTAAGGTAGCGATAGCCGCCTGATAAACAGATAAACGGAAATCGGTAAAATGCAAAAACTTCATAAACTGCGGTATACCGAAATAAATTATAAAAATCTGCACTATAAAAGGAGTACCTCTTATAATCCAAAGATACAGCTTTGAAATGCCCGATACAATTTTAATTTTTGAAAGGCCCATTATGCATGAAAGCAATCCAAGCACAAGAGCGATAAGAAGCGAAACAACAGTTACCCATACAGTAACCCAAAGTCCGCTTAAAAGTGCGGGCGTAAGCTCCGTCGCAACCTTTAAAAAGTCCATTTTCCTACTCCATTCAGCCCATTTCGGCATTTATTTATAATGTAAGGAATAAGGAGTTCACCTTATTCCTTACATTAATTAATGTTTCTTATTTTTCGGATATGTATTTATCCAGGATTTCCTGATCTTTTCCGTTTTCTTTAAGATTCTTAAGTCCGTCGTTGAACATCTTAAGAAGTTCTGCGTTTTTGCCTTTGGAAACAGCAAAACCGTAAGATGAACCCTGAACTTTTTCGCCAACCATTTTAAGACCGTTGCCGTTCTTTATTCCGTAACCCATAACAGGATAGTCTTCTACGCAAGCGTCAGCTCCGCCGATTTTAACTTCCTGATACATAAGCGGAGATTCATCGAAATATTTAAGCGTAAGGTTGTATTCGTCTTTTATGGAATCAGCAAATTCCGCACCTTCAGTACCTGTTTTAACAGCAAGAGTTTTACCCTTTAAATCTTCATAGGAAGTAACTGTGGAATCTTCTTTAACAGCAACTACAACGCCCGAATCATAATAAGGTTCGGAAAAGTCATATTTTTCTTTTCTTACGTCCGTTATGCTCATACCTGCGATTGTGCCGTCCGCCTGGTTGGATTCCAAAGCGGCGCAAGCTGCATCGAAGCCCAAAGGCTGAAGCTCATATTTAAAATTCTGATCCTTAGCGATTTCTGCCAAAAGGTCAACGTCAACACCTACGTAATTTCCGTTTTCGTCCTGAAATTCAAACGGAGCGAACGTTGTGTCTGTAGCGATTATGTACTTTTTGGCAGGTGCATTGCTGCCAGCAGTATTCGCATCGTTGTTACCTGTTTCCTGTTTACCGCAGCCTGAAGCCAAAACAACGGATGCGCACAAAAGGAACATACCTAATTTCTTTAAAATTTTCATTTTAAAACATCCTTTCTTTTTTCGGAATATAATAACTCCGTATTTGATGATACTTAAGTATTATACCGCATTTTATGGATTTTGTCAATATTTTCTTTATATTTTTTAAAATTATTTAACAAATTGGGCTTTTGCAACTTTGGTTTCTTTTTTAGGAGAAACCGTCCGGCTCTGTTTGAGCGGTGTGATGAATATTATTCATAAAAAAAGAGCTCAAAAAAAACGCATAACCCGAAAAATTCCTTTGATATTCATACGTTTTCCGCCTATAATATGAAAGTATTTTGAAAATGCATAATTATGAATTCAAAACATAAAAATATAAAAAAGTATATTGATTTTGCGGGTTTTAGTTTACATAATAATTCACGCTTTCACAGCTTTGTTTAAAACCATGTAGTATTTCTATAAATATCTTTGGTTTTTATCGGAGTTTATGCAGCATTTTTCACAAAATGTCAAAAAATAAAAAATTCACACAATCTTCACACTGCGTGATTTTGCAAAAAAACAAGCATAAAATAAATTTTTGCGAATAAATTTAATACAGCAATTGACAAACGCTGTCAATTGCTGTATAATTGGGGTATCAATATTTTTTGGTTAAAATTACCAACAGGAGAATAAAAATGGAATACAACGTAGTTATTACTAACAATGAAACATTTAAGGATTCAACAAAAGAATTTTTAAGACAAGGTATCCTGACAGTCAACCCCATTAATTTAAACTCCGTTTTGGCGAGAGAACACATACCTTCGGTAATATTTCTGGACGAGCAGATTTTAGAAGAACGTCCCGACATAATCGATGAAATAGAAGGGGCGGCAAAAGGACGTACAAAAATTATTGTCGATACCGAAAAAAGAATTTTCAAACAACTCATAAGCTTAAGCAACGCCGACAGCAGCAGAATAATTCCGACAGAACTTAATAACACAGTCAACACCTTACTCATGAGTCTCCGTCTTTTCCCTACTTTAAAGGGTTATCATTATATAAAGCAAGCGCTTCATATCGGTCTTTCTGACGAACTTGCATTCACTTGTATAAGAAAAAATATCTATATGACAATAGGCGAAAAATTCCAAAGCTGCGAGGAATCCGTTGAGCGCGATATGGCATTTGCTATCCGAAAAGCCTTTAAAGCCAAGGAAAATACGGAATTGCGCATGCTGTTTCCTTCAAATGAAATTCCGACAAACGGCAAATTTCTATGTACGTTATGCCAATATATCAATGATAAAATGTAATATCGATTTTTTATAATGTGCTTTTCAACGCAAGAGTTATCATGTCATGAAATTTTGTTTGTCTTTCAAGCGCACTCATAGGCTTTTCATCAGATACAAGGCTATCCGAAATCGTAAAAAGCGCAATAGCGTTTTTACCTGCCATGGCGGCATTCGCATATAAAGCCGCCGACTCCATTTCAACAGCCGTTACCCCCATTTTTGACAGTTTTTCACAATCCTCCGCCGTTGTGCCGTAGAATGTATCGGAGGAAAAAACATTCCCCACAGTATAGCTTATACCAAGCGTTTCAGCCGTATCGCAGGCTTTTTTCAAAAGCTTATACGATGCAATCGGAGCAAAAGTACACGGAAGCTTGAAGCTTTCTATATAAGACGAATTTGTCGATGCGCCCATTGCTATAAATATATCTCCTATTTTAAGCGACTTGCTCATTGCGCCTGCCGAGCCTACTCTTATAATATTTTCAACACCGAAAATATTATAAAGCTCATAGCTGTAAATTCCGATAGACGGCATTCCCATACCGCTCCCCATAACCGTTACAGCTTTCCCCTCGTATTCTCCCGTATAGGCGAGCATACCTCTGACTTCATTAACAAGCTTCGGAGAAGCGAGAAAATTTTCTGCAATAAATTTTGCACGAAGGGGATCTCCGGGCATAATCACCGTTTTTGCAAAATCCTGCGGACGAGCGTTAATATGCGGAGTAGGATATAAAGACATCAAAAATCAACCTTTCTTTTTTCTAATCATTGAATTTACGGGTATATATTCATCACAGTATATGCTCACAAGCTCCTGCGGATGCGGAGCGCTTTCACAAGGTAATCCCTCGTGGTTTCTCAAATCGGAAGCCTTTTTTATGATAACCCGTCTGTCCGTCGTGAGTATGTCAATTTCATCATCGCACAGAAATTTATTTCTTTGCTCGATAATAAGACGTTTATTTTCTTCGTCATAGCCTTTTACGACGCCTATAAGAATATAATCGCGCACATAATCCGACGTATGAACAAGCTGACCGTTTTCATACGGATTTCCGAAATAAAAGCCTGTATAAAATTCACGGTGGCTTGCCTTGTCAAGTTCATTAAGCGAGTTTTCGGGCGCTTTATAGCTGCCGGGATTTTTATAAAGCTCGTCCATGGCAATTCTGTAGGCATTTGTGGCAACGGCAACGTAATATGCTGTTTTCATGCGCCCCTCGATTTTGAACGACGTAATCCCCGCTTGCGCCATTTTGTCAAGATATTCAATCATGCAAAGGTCTTTTGCGTTCATGATATACGTACCCTTGCAGTCGCCTGCGATTGTAAACGGATAGTTCGGACGTTTTTCTTCATAGAGCGTATATTTCCAGCGGCACGGCTGCGCACATTCGCCCCTGTTTGAATCTCTGCCCGTCATATAAGACGAAAGCAGACACCTTCCCGAATAAGAAATGCACATTGCGCCGTGGCAAAACGCTTCAAAGTCAAGGTCTTTATTTGTTTTTGCACGTATATCGGCGATTTCGTCCAAGGTAAGCTCACGTGCCAAAACAACACGCTTTGCTCCCATATCATAATAAGTATTGCAAGAAACATAGTTAAGCGTGTTTGATTGGGTGCTGATATGAACCTCCAAATCGGGACAGATTTTTTTTACGGTTACAAGCGCACCCAAATCGGAGACTATAACAGCGTCTATTCCTGCTTCATACGCTTCTTTTATGCTTTTTTCCAAGACGATAAGGTCGGAATTTCTCATAAAAAGATTGCACGCCGCATATAATTTCATATTATATTTTTTCTTTATTTCTATTGCTTTTTTCAGATATTCGCCTTTAAAATCCTGCTGGGGCGCTCTTAAGGAAAGGTCGGAAAGACCGATATATGCGGCGTCTGCGCCGTATATACCGCACGTCTCAAGCTTTTCCAAATCTCCTGCCGGAGAAAGAAGTTCAAGTTTATTCATCTGTGATTTCCTCCGATTTTTTTGTGCTTACCGAAACGCCGTCGCCAATAGGTACAACAACCGTATCAAGCGTTTTATCGCTGTGAAGAGCCTCCAAATATTCCCTTAAGCGTTTGACGATTGTCCTTTTTCTGTGCTGAATAAGCTCATCATTTGCAACCATTCCGCCGTAAAGAACATTGTCGGAAATAAGCAGTCCGCCCGTTTCAAGCATATCCGTAAGGTACGGATAGCAATCGAGATACTGCCCCTTTGCACTGTCAAGAAATATAAAATCAAATTTCTTTTTTTCATGATACAGCTTTTCAAGCGTTTCAAGCGCATCATCATTCAAGGCCGTTATTCTGTCAGCCAACCCCTCCGCTTCAAACATTTTGAGAGCTTCATTATAGTTGTTTTCGTCCTTTTCAACTGTTATAATATGCGCGTCCTTTGACGCTCTTAAAAGAATAATTGCGGAACAGCCGATACCCGTTCCGAGTTCCAAAATGTTTTTTGGCTGGTTAACCGAAGCTAAAATGCTTAAAAGCTTTGTCGTTTCGGGCTTTGCCGCAGGAATATCCTTATTGTGGGCAAAGCTGTACATTTCTTTTATATCGTCATTTATAAGCTTTCTTATATAGCGTGTTATAAAGCTGAAATTTATATGTTCGTTTTCTATCATAATTTTTTTCCTTTAAACGCAATACAAACCCAATCATTTTCCTGTGTTTCATCGATTACCGTAAATCCGTTCTTTTCCGCCGCAGTCTTGATTTCCGAAAGTCTTTCGTTGAGTATGCCCGACATTATAAGCGTACCGTCGGGTTTTAAAACCTTTTTCACATCGCAAAAAAGGTGTAAAAGCACGTCAACGATAATATTTGCCGTTATAACGTCATATTTTTTATCTCCGACACATTCGAGCAGGTCTCCGCATTTCACCTCGCAGATACTTTCAAAGCCGTTGCGCTTTATGTTTATTTTAGCCGTGTCGCAGGCAACGGGGTCAATATCCGTTGCGGTGATTTTTAAAGCGCCGCACACACCGCCGACAATTGCCAAAATACCGCTTCCCGTACCGATGTCAAGCAGAGTTTCTCCGCTTTTGAAATGCTTTTTCAGCATTTTTGCACATTGCTTTGTCGTTTCATGAGTTCCCGTTCCGAAAGCGGCGCCGCTGTCAAGAACGATGATTTTTTCGTTTTCTTTCTTTTGATAGTCAACCCACGCAGGGCAAATTACGAGGTTGTCGTCTATATGTACCTCGTGAGCAAACTGCTTCCAGTTGTCTTTCCATTCCGTATCGCTCGCATTTCTTACGGTTACGGAATAACTGTCCGAAAAAAGCTTTTTGATTTCTTCTGCCTGCTCCTTTGTTTGCGTGCATACGGTTATAACAGCGTCGCCCGTCATAAGCTCATCTTTGATAAGCCACGGCATTTCGGCAAGTATTTCCTGTTCTATCATGGGGTCGCTTACAAAATAATCGGTTATACCGTTTATGATAAGCGTATTTTCTGCGTCCTCGGTTTGACCCATGGGACAGCTTATTTTTATTTCAAAGTAATTCACGGCTTTGCTCCTTTATACGTTAAATCTGAACAGGATTATGTCGCCGTCCTGAACAACATATTCCTTACCCTCGGAACGAACCAAGCCTTTTTCCTTTGCCGCCGCCATCGAACCGCACGCAATAAGGTCGTCATAATGAATAACCTCGGCACGGATAAATCCACGCTCAAAATCCGAGTGAATTTTGCCTGCTGCACCCGGAGCTTTCGTACCTTTTGTTATAGTCCACGCTCTTGTTTCGGGTTCGCCTGCGGT
>USLP01000073.1 GCA_900555525.1 uncultured Eubacteriales bacterium | reverse complement strand
ATTGAAGAATACTTCTGATTTTCTGGAGATGTTTTATAAAGATTAGTGTCATAACCTAATTTGTCTGCTTCACGTATTATATTTGATTTAAATTTATCAAATTGATTTTTATTAATCCAGTTTAAATTTTTAAGACGAATGAGCATTGTATGGTGGCTGACTTGATAATATTGTTCGCATTTAATTATATCTTCTAGTGACCAGTTTTCAATTTGATTTTTACTTTTAAACCAATATAATGCACTATCTGGCATTAATAATGTTGAAGCAAAATTATCTGCATTTTTTTCACTTTGGCTGTTATTGTTAACTCCACAAACGATGAAATCATCAACATCTTCGTAAAGTAAATGGTATATTTCATGAGCTAATGTAAAATTTTGCCTTCCAAGGGTATGATTGGTATTAATAAATATTACTTTATCGTCGTTTGTTTTAGAACAGCATCCGCTAATATTCTTTTTCATCGGGAACCAAAGCACTGTTAAATTTTGTATATTATTGTAGACTAAAGAACGTATATTTGCTGAAGCGAAGCTTTCTATACCCCATTCATGTCTTAATGTTTCTGCTAATGCAATACTATTCATTTTTAATCATCACTATCTAATTTTCTTAGTAATTTTAAAAATCCTTTAATTTCATTCATTTTTGCAACTACATTTAAATCCACTTTTTCATCACTACGGAATGCTATGCTTGGTTTTTCATGAGAATCAGTTTCTCCCAATAAATATTCTGGAGAACAATTGTACAATAAGCATAATTTATCAAGTAATGTCATGTTAAAGTTTCTTTCACCATTTTCTATTTTGGAAAGGTTGCTTTGAGTAATTCCCAAATAATTAGAAACTTGTTCTTGGGTGTATCCGTTTTCCCTTCTTAATTTATTTAGAGTGGTTCCGACAATATTTTTCATTCTTTCATCTCCTTGAGTATTCCTTATTTTGTAATAAAAAATATATAAATATTTTGATTAATAATATGACAATATTGTAAGAAAAGAGTAATTTTGATTTTTATATGGTAAATTAACATGTAAAATACTATAAAACAGCATAATACATTTTTGTTTTGAAATAATTTATGTGATGTGGGTATATATTAATAAATATTGATTTACTGATTTTAAAATAATTTTTTAAGTATTATTAATAATAAAAAATTTATTCATGTTATTTTTAAGGTATTTTTATCTATTTGGTTAATTTTTTACTTTTAGTATGGTGATTAAATTACACAATTTTTGGAAATGCAATATCCAACGACATCATCAGTATCTAATTTGAGGTTTCTTTTAATTCTTCCAACACCCATCTGGGTTGTGTGTATTTTATCTGTGTTTTCAAGCAGGCTCATGTATGTTATTTTTGATGGATGCTACAGATAAATATTTTTCAAAAAATTTTTTACTTTTTTATAAGTCCGATTGATTTAAAATCAACCTTATGCCACATAACAAGCTCGTTTTCATAGCCTGCCACTACGTCTGTGCGGCGCATCCAGTCAAATTCGTCTCTGCCTGATTTGCCGTAATCGTCTATAAGCGTGAAATCGCGGTTTTTGCCGTCCTTAAAGATTTTATAATTTTTATATAAAATTTGATTGTTATAGTACATCCATTCGGGTCTTGCGTCATTTTTATAAACGTCATACAGATACGGATATTTATTTTTATAAGCTTCGCTTGTTATATCGACGCCGTGCATATCGTTTTCGTCCTTTGTATGAACACGCACCATGGCAAGCGGTTCTTTATGCATTCTTATATATGCGTTGCTTTTGTTGTCGGGATGTACTCCCGGTACGCAGTCTATAACAAAATTATTGTGAAACGACAGATAGCCTCCGCACGTATGATGAATAACGCAGAAGCCGCCGCCCGAAATGTTATAGAAGAAGTTGTCATACACCTCGTTGAAAATATCCCAGTCGTCAAAATATATTGCGCATACTCCCATGGTATCGTTGGCATTTTTAAGGTCATAGATATAATTGCTTCTGAATACGTTTCCTACCTCGCTCATATCTCTTCCCATATATATTGCTCCCGAATCCGACACCTCTTTTACAACATCGTGGATTTTGTTGAATTCTATAATGTGGTCGTTTCCGTGCATATAAATCGCCATACCCGACAAATTATAAATCTCGCAGTGGGAAACGGTATTGCCGACACCCATCATATTAATTCCTGCTTTATACGTTTTGTCAAGTCGGTTTACATTATATATTTCGCAATTGTAAACACGGTTATTGGCAGGTATAAGCTTTTTACGGTTACCGCCCGAAAGAAGTATTCCGCCTGCTCCCGTATCGTAGATTTTGCAGTTTTCTACGCTGTGATTTTTTCCGCCGTTATTATCCCAAGCGGCAAATTCGTAAAGATATTCATGCCACGACCCCATTTCTCTTGATATAGGATTCGGAATCGGTACACCCTCGGCGCGCTCACCGTGGCAGGTGTTAAGTCCGTGCGGCTGAGGTTCAGCTCCCTGTCCGATTTGCACAGCAAGTATTCCCAGATTGTGGAATATGCAATCGGAAATCACAACGTTGTTTCCGTCCTCGATATATACTCCCGAATTTCTCGAATTTTCAAACGTTATACCCTCGATTCTCACATTCTCGCAATTTTCAACCGCTATCATAACCTTATCGAGAACTGATAACTGCAAGGTTTTTATTTCTCCCTTTGGTATAAAATACAGCTTTTCGTTTTCTCGGTCTATATAATATTCGCCCTCGTCCGTAAGCTCCGAAAATGCGTTTACTATGTACCAGCCCGAGCATTCGCCGTACTGAAATGAGAATAAATGAGGTTCGTTTGTTGTAACTGTTTTGTTTTCTTTATTAAATTCTTTTATCTTTATGCAATCGTCCGCCCAGGTATAGGCAGGATAACCGCCCAGATATGCGTCCTTTTCGTCCGCCCATTTTGAAAAGCGTTCGTCATTTAATCTTAAAACCGCACATCTTTGGTCATATTCCTCTTCTTTTACATTACTTCCGCCGTCGACTATATCGTCCTTGCCGTAATGTATCATTGAGTTTTTCGGGTATCTTGCCACGCTGTACGCTTCGCCGTTTACAAAAAGCTCGTTCGGTGAATTTATGTAAGAACGTCTGAAACCTCGGTTTCCGTATTCGCCCAATTTTATGCCGTACGGTTTTAAATCTATGTATTTTATTCTGCCATCATAATCTTTAACGTCCTCGTTTTTTAAAAATATACCGCCGTCGAATATAACGTTTCCGTTTCCTTTAACCGTTATATTTTTCTTGCCCGAAAGCTCAATTGTATCATTCACAAAATATCTGCCTTCGGGAATTTCAAGTGTTTCACCGTCTTTTAAATTTTTGATTTTTTCAATTATGTTTTCCATGTTTATAACCTCCGAGATTTATATTTTTATTATACTATAATATTTATACCTGTCAATACACTTTTCGTTGCCTAAATGTATCTTTTGTTATTCCTCCGAAAATCGGCAGTCGAAATTTTCTTTTACTTCGTTTATTTTTTTGTAGATGTATTTTTCCGTAAGCTTATGCGTTTTTCTGTCAAAACTGAAATTCTCAAAAATACCGTCGTTACGTTTTATCATAAACGAAAAAGAAAAGCTGTGCGGATAAAACTCGTATTGTTCTTCGGGGTCGGGACCGCATGATGCGCTTCCCAATCCGCGGTTTTTGTAATCGATATAAACGTATACGCTGTCAGACTTTTCGATTTCACCCAAATGCTCCGCACGTATCAGCGAATCCATGGAATAATCGTGTACGGAAAACTCAAAGGTATCGCTTCCCGTTATACTGATATTTCCGATATTTACAAAATACGTATCGCATCTGTTTCCGTTCTCCTGCGGTCTTTCATATTCTACGCTCATATCGGAAACGTTTTTCTCATAAAGTCCGAAAAGTGCGCTCTCTTTCCTGTCGGAATAATTTTCATGCTCGCCTCTGCCGTACCATGAAACCTTTTGATTTTTGTTCTTTATTTCAAGCATAACTCCTGCTCTCGGAAGCTTTTCGGGCATATTTCCGTATGGCTCGCATTTCATTGTAAAAAGAATCTTGCCGTCCTTATAAACCCGATATTCCAATACGGCAAAATACCCGACAAATTTGCCCTCGGGAAGAATTTTTCCGAAAAATTCAAAAATTACCTCATTTTCTTTTTTTGTTATCTTTTTTTCTTCACAGAAAAATTCAAAATACCGAAGAAGCGCATTATCCCACGTTTTTATAAGCCTGTCATTTTTACCTCTTATTCCGTCGTTATCGGTAGGCTTGCGGTAAAAACTCATTTTTATCGGCTTTTCCAAAATCACATCGTTTTTGACCTCATAATATGCCAAAAGTCCGTTTTCAAAGCTGATTTTAAAGTTTTCGCCTTTTATTCCGTCATCGGTCAATTCATAGTCAAAGTTCTCTTTTAAAAATTTCTTTTTCGGTGCTTTATAAGGAAGTTCGAGCTGTTTGGTATACGCTCCGAAATTGAGATTTACTCTGTAAACCGCGCCGTTCTTCAAAGAATCGGGTTCAACCGTAAAAACAAAGCTTTCGCTTGGTTTCAGATTCATTTTGCATTCGCCGCTTTTTATAACGGTGTAATCCTCCAAAAGCGACCATTTTACCGCATCTATATTTTTAAAGCTGTTGGTGTTTGTTATTTTTATGCCGTTTTCATATGAACACTGCGCAGGCGCAAGAGCATATTTCAGCTCATTAATCGCAGGCTTCGGCGCACCGTCCGAAAAAACAAAGCCGTCAAGATTGAAATTAAGAGAATGGTTAGCCTCTCCGAAATCGCCGCCGTAAAGATATTTGTTATCCTTAAAAAACCCGTGATTTTTAAATTCCCAAACAAATCCGCCGGCAAACGTCGGGTAATTATACATTATATCCCAATATTTCGTCAAAGCCCCCGGGCTGTTCCCCATTGCGTGCGCAAACTCCGTTGCAACAACAGGCTTCGCACAAAGGCGCGTCGTTTCATATTCTCTTTGCTTATATGCCCAAAGCGGCGCATAGCCGACCTGACGAAAATCCGTAAACTGCGGTTCCGCTCCGTTATCCTGCGGATATAAAATCGGCTTTTTTATATCGCATGAGCGCAGAAATTCCGCACACTTTACAAGATTTATGCCGTTTCCGCATTCGTTGCCGACCGACCAAATAACAATGCACGTTTCATTTTTATCACGCTCGTACATTCTTTTTACACGCTCCAGATATGCGTCCTCCCATTCGGGATTTTTGCTCAAAAAGCCCTGGTCGCCCGTTACACCGCACCCATGCGTTTCCAAATCCGCCTCGTCCGCAACATAAAAGCCGAGCTCGTTTGCAATTTCACAGAAAAACGGCGAGGGCGGATAATGCGAACAGCGTATTGCATTTACATTTTGCTCTTTTAAAAAAAGAAGCTCTTTTTTTGTTGTTTCATAATCTATCGCGCGTCCGTTTTTCGGAAGGTATTCATGACGGTTTACCCCTTTTAGCTTTATCGGGGTATTGTTAAGGCATAAAACACCGTCTTTAATTTCAATTTCACGAAGTCCGACTTTTTTTGTATGACGCTCACGAATTTCGTCTTTATAATACAAAAGAATTTCAACCTCATACAAATACGGCTCCTCGGCATTCCAAAGCTTTGGATTTTGCACTTTAAATACCGCGCTTTTTCCCGATTTTGTTTGACCGTCCGCAGAAATTTCAATATGCCAATCCTTAGTTAAATCACATTCTACAGATACCTCTATTTTTGTCATATCCGTTTTTACGGTATAATCCCACACATAAACGCTGTCCAAGCTTATCAGATATACATCTCTGAAAATACCGCTTGCAAGGAGCATATCCTGACATTCAAGATAGCTGCCGCTCGAATACTGATATACCTTAACATACAGCTCGTTTTCTCCGTTTTTTACGTAAGGAGTTATATCAAATTCGTGCGCGTTTCGGCTTCCCTTTGCCATTCCGACTTCATGACCGTTTACGAATACAAAATAACAGCTGTCGACGCCGTCAAAATGTATAACCGTTTTTTCAGTCGGGTTAAGGTTGAATTTTCTCTTATACTCGCCTACGTGATTATGATTGCCGACGTACGGCGGATTAAACGGGAACGGATAGTCTGTATTGGTATATCTCGGAATGCCGTAACCTCGGTACTGCCACATTGACGGAACATCGATTTTCGCCCATTCGCCGCCGTCATATCTAAAATCATATTCGCCGTTAAGCGTTGTAATTCTGCCATTCGGCTTAACGGTGCTCCTTGGCGAAAGTGCATTTACATTTTGTATTTTCGGATTTTCTAAAACATTCATTTACAAATCTCCCTTTAAGCGTATATCGGAAACGCTGCTTCCTATGTAAACATTGAAATCACCGTTATATCTTTCCCATGCGTTTTTATCTTCGCAAAAATATGTGAACATATCGTCTGTAAGCGTAAATTCAACCGTTTTTTCTTCATTTGGCATAAGCTCGACTTTGCAGAAATCCTTAAGCTCTTTTACGGGATGCGGTACATTAGTATTTTTTACGCCTATATAAAGCTGTACGGCTTCTTTGCCCGACACAGTTCCTGTATTTTTAAGGCGGAATTTAACGCTGTTACCGTCAATTTTTAAATCGCTGTATTCAAACTCGGTATACGAAAGACCGTGTCCGAAAGGAAACATCGGTTTGATTTCGTCCTTTTCATAGCCTCTGTAGCCCAGGAAAATATCCTCCTTAAGCTCACACTCGCCCGACTTATACTCGCCGTATCTCGCAACGGGTGTGTCCTCATATTTATACGGCATTGTAAACGGCAGGTT
>USLP01000072.1 GCA_900555525.1 uncultured Eubacteriales bacterium | reverse complement strand
TAATTGAATTTATTTGATTTATTGTCCCATCGCGTTTTCAAGCTCCGAAAGAGCATTGTTTGACGGCGGTGTGGTTTGGGACGGAGTTTGTGGTGTTTGAGTTTCTCCCTGTCCCTGCTGATTACCTGAAGTATTGTTTTGCGAACCCGATTGATTTTGATTCGGTGCGCTGTTTGTAACACCCTGCGATGGAGCGTGGGTTTGATTCGGAGTTTCTGCCGTATCGGGGTCAATCTGTTCAACCTGCTTGTGTTTTTCCGCACTGCAATGACTTTTTGGTATTTGAGATTCCGAAAGATGCGAGGTTTTTACCGTATTGTGAGAACGGCAGTAATCGCTCGGCAATAAGCCGCTCACAGTACAGATTTCAACGGATTTCTTATTCGTTTGATACGACATATCAAGATCATCGGAGTCACTTTTCTTATTTTGAAGAACAGGCTGCATAACCTTTTTCCAAGCAGTGACGGAGGGATTGGTGGAAAGAGACATAGCTTTAGGCGTGTCGTATCCATACCAAATTGCGGCGCAATAATCCTTTGTATATCCGACAAACCACTTATCTTTATTATCGTCTGAAGTACCTGTTTTACCTGCGATATTTATACCCGAAATATTCGCAGAGCGTCCCGTACCGCTTGTAACAACGCTTTTTAAAAGGTCGTTCATTGTAGCGGCGGAGCTTTTTGAAATTGAGGTAGACGCTGTGGATTTATTTTTTAAAATTACTTTGCCGGTGCTGTCGATAATTTTTGTAAATGTTATCGGCGAATTATATATTCCGCTGTTTGGAAATACACAGTAAGCGGAAGCCATTTCCATGACGGAAACACCTTTTGTAAGACCACCCAAAGCGAGAGCGCCCAAAACCTTATCGTTGTCGTTTACTTGCGACATATGGAATTTATTTTTAAGATAATCATACGATTTATTGACACCCAGTTCATCAACTATCTGAACGGCAACCGTATTTACGGAAAGCTGAACAGCGGTACGGACGGTCATTTCGCCCTTATATCCCGAATAGGAGTTTTTTGGCGACCAGTCGCCGTACGTAACTTTTTTATCTGTGTATCTTGTAGCGGGATTTATAAGCCCCGTATCAACCGCAGGAGCATATACGGAAAGCGGTTTTACCGATGAACCCGGCTGACGGTATGCGCCTGTTGCACGGTTTAAGGGATATGCGCCTTCTTTCGGGCCGATTCCGCCGTACATACCTTTAACTTCGCCGTTTTTAACGTCCATTACCACAATAGCGCCTTGCGTATCGGAAAGAGGAAAGTTCTTTTTTGATGAAAATACTTTATCTATAGATTCCTGTATATCCTTATCCATTGTGGAAACGATTTTGTATCCGCCGTTTGTGATTTTACGCTTTGCAACAGCCTCGGACATACCTTTTTGATTTACGAGAGCCGCCGTTGCGTCTATTATAACCTGCTCGGTGAAATATGTTTGCGATTGAACGGCAACCTGCATATTGCCTTTTTTGAAATTAAGCTTTTCCGCAACTGCTTTATCATGTTCTTCCTGCGTGATTTTTCCGAGTTCAAGCATTTTTTTAAGGACTACTTCCTGCTTGTCCTTATTGTTTTGCGGATTTAAAAATGGGTCGTAATATGTCGGAGATTGAGTTATACCTGCAATAGAAGCGCACTGTGCGAGCGTAAGCTCGGAAACGTCCTTATCAAAGTATAGCTTTGATGCCGTTTGTACACCGTTTACACCTTGCGCAAGGTATATTGTATTTAAGTATAATTCCAAAATCTGGTCTTTTGATTTTTTTCGCTCAAGCTGATATGCAAGCCACATTTCCTGTATTTTACGAATAGGGGTTCTTTTGTCATTACCCGTTAAGTTCTTTACAAGCTGTTGTGTTATAGTGCTTCCGCCTTGTGCCTTTGAACGTTTAAAAATATAGTCAATAACAGCTTTAGTTGTTCTTTTTATGTCCACACCGTTATGTGTTCTGAAACGCTCATCCTCTATGGATATAAAGGCCTCCTGCATATCCTTCGGAATTTTTGAGAGTGCAACCCAGTCGCGTTTACCGGTGCTTGAGACCTTCTCAAATTCCTGAATATCGCCGTTATCGTCAACATAGCAAACCGCACTTGTCAAATCAAGGTTGAGGTCATCAACATCAATTTTTTCCGCACCCGCTATAATGAATATAACAACAAGAATACCGAGTAATACCGCAAGCGGAATAATCAGCTTGAATATTGTTAAAATAGTACCGAAAAAGACGGAGAAAAAAGTTTTATTCTTCTTTTGCTCCGTTAAATGATTGTCATTTGCATTTGATTTTTTGGAATCTTTGGACATTCCCAATTCATTCACCTCTTTAATATGAGCTGTTTATGCTATTATAACACACAATCTTTAAAATTTCAAGCAAAAAGGCAATATTTTCTGTTAAAAATATGTTACAAGCTTCCAAAAGCGGTTTTTATGTGGATTTATATGAAACGGGCGAACAGCCGTAAAAATCTTTAAATGCCCTGGAAAATGAAAACTGGTCGGTATATCCCGATAGCTGTGCCGTAGTTTTGACATCATAACCGCTTTTTAAAAGCGATACGGCATTATTCATTCTTTTTTCGGTTAAAACGCTTTTTAAGGTTTTTCCCGTTTCTTTTTTATATATTCTTGCCATATAATGCCTTTCCAAGCCGATTATTTCCGAAATTTTTTGCACAGTACACTCAATATCGGTATAATATGCGTTTACATAGTTTGTGATACGGCTTATATAATCCTCTTTGACTTTTGCGGAAAATATGAGCGAATAATACGAAAAAAGCTTTCCCATGATAAATTCTTCGGCGGTACCGTCCACAAAGCGCACTTCTCGCATTTCGGCAAAAAGCTCTGTTTTTATGGGAATTATCGGTGAAGAAAGTTTGTAAAAGCCCTTTGCCTTATCACCCAAAAAACCAATCCAAATATAATGCCACGGTTCGTTTTTATCTGCGGTATACTTAAATATATCGTCAGGTCGGATAAGAAATGCCGTATTTTTTTCAATAAAATATTTTTTTCCGTTTAGTGTAAGCGTTCCTTTTCCCGAAATAACATAATGTATAAGAAAATGCGACAGCTTGCCCGGACCGTTTGTGTGAAGAGAGGAACAGGTTTCCTCACCAAATACAATCGGCTTAAAATCACAGTAGCCCTTATCTGTAAAAACATATGTATAATTTTTTGCGGGGTCTTTCATTTTTGCACCTTCTTTAAGATTATATTATCAAGATACATTATATCATAAAAAAGATACATTTTGCAATGGATTTTACAAAAAAAGTGTGTTAAAATAAAAAAAATTGATAAAAAGCATAAACGGAGGATAAAATTATGTTAGCACAAAAACCGCCTATGGGGTGGAACACTTGGAACACTTTCGGAGAAAACATCAGCGAACAGCTTATTATGGAAACTGCGGATATAATGGTTGAAAAAGGTTATAAGGACGCAGGGTACGAATATATCGTAATCGATGACTGCTGGCAGCTTGACGACAGAGATGAAAACGGTGAGCTTCAATATGATCCCAAAAAATTTCCTAACGGAATGAAGTATTTAAGCGATTATATTCATAGTAAAGGCTTGAAATTCGGAATGTACTCTTGTGCAGGGGTGAGAACGTGCGCCGGCTATCCGAGCAGTTACGGTCATGAATTTACAGACGCAAAAACCTTTGCAAAATGGGGTGTTGACTTTTTAAAATACGATTTCTGCCATTTTCTTCATACGGGAAATTGCAAAAACGCATATCTAACAATGTCTAATGCTTTAAAAGCGTCGGGCAGAGAGATACTTTTTTCCGCCTGCAACTGGGGATGGGAGGAGCCTTGGAACTGGATGCGCTCTATTGGCGTTCATATGTACCGCTCAACGGGCGATATTTTCGACAATTATATCTCTATGCGTGATATAGCGGTTTCGCAGATTGACAAGCTTCATTCATCTGCACCCTCGTGCTGGAATGATGTGGATATGCTTACGGTCGGAATGTACGGAAACGGAAATGTCGGAATAGGTGAAGCCTGCACCGATACCGACTACGAAACGCATTTTGCGCTTTGGTGTATGTTTTCCGCACCGCTTATGATAGGCGGCGATATAAGAAATATGAATGATTTCTGCCATAAGCTTCTTACAAACAAAGACCTTATAGCGATTGATCAGGATTGCGAGGGAAGAAATCCCTATGTTGTAAACCGCAATATCTCCGAGGACCCCGAAAAAAACAAAACGGGTGATTACGTATTTATGAAAATGCTTTCGGATAATAAATATGCGCTTTGTTTCTGGAATACGGAGGATAAAAAGAGAGATGTTTTCGCAAGATTTTATGATATGGGGTTCCCATTTTCATCGGGGGTTAAGCTTAAATTTAACGAGGTATTCGGAAACGGTGAAGTTACATATATGACTGATGATATAAAGGTGGCGCTTGAACCGCACGCCTGCAAAATTATTACATTTACGGTTTTATAAAAATGAAATGTATCAAATGTCAAAAAGAGCTTTCAAACGATGAAATCGGACTTCATAAAAAGCTTGTAAACCGCGGCGCAAAGGAATTTATGTGCATGAATTGCCTCGGAAAATATTTCAAAATAAACCCATCTCAACTTGAGGAAAAAATTATGTACTTCAAAAACAGCGGCTGCACATTATTCAAATAGAAAAACAGCGTTTCTCCAAAAATGGGGAAACGCTATTTTATTAAAAGAGGATTAAGCTGCAGATAATCTGCGGAGATTAATGAAAAACTGACATTATCATTTTCTCCGATAAACGCCGTTTCTATACCTCTGGCATGTAGATGACCGTAATAACAATTTTTTACATTATATTTTTTTATAACGTCCAAAATCGGGTTATTGTTGTTGGTTTTGCAAATAGGAGGGTAATGCAAAAATACGTATACAGGTAAATCGGGATAATTTTTTTCAGCCTGCGCAAGCGATAAATCAAGCCGAGCCGCTTCGCGAAGAACAAGCCGTTTGTCTTCTTCTCCGACTGCCGTTATGTCCCAGCCGCGGCTTCCGCAAATCGAAGTATTTTCGACTAAAAAACAATTGTTTTGCAAAACGCTTATCGTATCAAAATTGTTTTCCTTAAAAAATTTATTCATTTTTGAAAGTGTGGTGAAATAATAATCATGGTTTCCTTTTAAGATTATTTTTTTGCCGTAAAGCGCATTTATAAATTTAAAATCCTCATACGATTCATTCAAATAAGTTGCCCATGATAAATCACCGGGAAGAATAACGGTGTCGCACGGTTTAATTTTTGCATTCCAGTTATATTCCAGACGCTCAATATAATTATCCCATGCTTTACCGAAAATATTCATTGGTTTTTTAACTCCGAGAGGCAGATGCAGGTCGGATATTGCATATATTGCCATTCATATTCTCCGTTTTTTAGTTAATAATATATTTGTCTTAAGACAATTGAAAGGAAGTCGGTTATGACTGAAAAGCCAAAAAGCCAAAGACCGCCTTCTTATGATTTACCGCTTTATATGCGCCTCTTTCCGAATTTTTACGATATTTTCGGATACGAATATTATACACCCAATGAAAGACCCCAAAAAAGGGATGCCTTCGAGGACTTTCTGACCCTGTATGCAATACTCGGCTTTTACGGCGCAATAAGACCGGATTATATGAGCGGCGGTTATTATTGGCATTAATGAGAAATAAAGCGGTTTTTATACCGCTTTATTTCTTTTTTTGTTTATTTTAAAAATTCACTTACCGCTTTTTTTAGACCGGTTTTGGGACAATAATCCGTGAAACGTTTTTCAGCCGTTTTGAGTTCTTTTAATGACTTCGGTATTTCAAGCCCTGACATTTCGTTGAGTTCGTTTAACATTTCAAATTCATCGTCAAGCTTTTTGCCGCCGATTGCAGTAAGAACACTTGCGCTGAATTTATACGGATTTGCCGTGGAAGCGATAACGCAGGGCGTATTGTCTCCTGTTTTTTCTCTGTATTTGTTTATAACAACGCTTGCGACAGCCGTATGCGTATCTATAAGATATTTCTTTTCAAAGAAGCATTTTTTTATTTCGCCGAGCGTTTCTTCCTCCGAGGCAAAACCGGCAAAGAAATCATTTTTAATTTTTGCTTTAATTTCGTCTGTTACTTCATATTTGCCTTTTGTTTTAAGGTCATTCATTATGCCTGAAATATATTTATCGTCATTTCCCGAAGCGTCATACAAATATCTTTCCAGATTTGAAGATATAAGAATATCCATTGACGGCGACATTGTGAGTATAAAATCTCTGTTTCTGTCATATATTCCCGTATTTATAAAATCGGTCAGAATGTTGTTGCTGTTTGATGCGCATATAAGCTTGTTAATCGGAAGTCCCATTTTTTTAGCGTAATATGCCGCCAAAATATTTCCGAAATTGCCCGTCGGAACACAAATATTGATTTTGTCGCCTTGGTTTATTTTTCCGTCATTTACAAGGTCAACGTATGACGAAATATAGTAAACAATCTGCGGAGCAAGACGTCCCCAGTTGATTGAGTTAGCCGAAGAAAGAATAATACCTTTTTTGTTAAGTTCTTCGTTAAATTCGCTGTCGGTAAATATTTCTTTTACACCCGTCTGCGCATCGTCAAAATTACCGTCAACACCGCATACGCAGACATTACTTCCTTTCTGCGTTATCATTTGCAGTCTTTGAATTTCGGAAACACCGTCCTTGGGGTAGAAAACCATAATTTTAGAGCCCGAAACATCAGAAAATCCGTCAAGAGCCGCTTTTCCCGTATCTCCGCTTGTGGCAACGAGAATTGTTATAATTCTGTTGTCGCCCGTCTTTTTTGCGGATGCGGTAAGAAGATGCGGAAGCA
>USLP01000071.1 GCA_900555525.1 uncultured Eubacteriales bacterium | reverse complement strand
GATTAATCCCTACCGGAATACCTCTTCCGTTGTCTATAACAGTAATTGAATTATCTTTATTGATGAATACCTGGATTGTATCACAATAACCTGCAAGTGCCTCATCTACAGAGTTATCCACAATTTCATAAACAAGGTGATGAAGACCGCGGATAGAGGTTGAACCTATATACATACCCGGTCTTTTTCTAACGGCCTCAAGCCCCTCCAAAACCTGAATCTGGTTTTCATCATAAGCGGTATCCACTTTTTCAAATTCTTCTTCGTTGAAGATTTCTTCCGACATTAATAACACCCATCCTTTAACTAAAATTTTCTGTTCTGTATCGTTTTGGAATTAAGCGGAGACAAATACGCAATATCTTCCCCTCCCGAAACCGCCACAACGACGGATTTGGGAATATCCTCCGAAATACTTACAAGTCTGCCGTCCTTTTCAAGACGCATAAGATAATCTTTCGACACGCTTGACGACATAATTCCGTCAAAGTCAAAAATGCCTATAACGTCCCTTGTAAAAACAACAAAATCGCTTCCGATATGAATATACATAAGCTCAATCCCAACTGTTTTAAATAATAAAAAATATGGTACAATACATGGGCATATACCCACATAAATATTATACCATATTTTTTCAAAAATGTAAAGTGTTTTAACGGATTTTTTCTATAAAAAATCAAGATTTTTAAGCAAATCCGCCTTTTTTGAGACTGTTATTTTCCCGTCGGATTTTTCCAGTCTTTTAAGTATTTTATACGCCGTTTTATCTTCGCTTTCGGAAACAAAAACAACCTTTCTTCGGCATACGCCCGACCAGCTTTTTTCCTCCTTAAAAAGAACTGCCCGAACAATGTTTTCAACCGTTCCCTCATCGTCTTTTATGCCGACAACCGTGCAGACGGTTTTGTCCTTTAAATATTTTGTTTCATATACAAAATCCGTAACGAAATTTATAAAGGATATAATCCCGAAGCTTATAAAAAAGACGATTGCCGTGTATAAAAGTATGTTCCCCATGCTCTCACCCCCATACTTCATTATATGGAGCTTTTTCTTTTAAGTGCAAAAAACAGCGCCCCGAACCGTTTGTGATTCGGGGCGTAAGACTGTAACACGTTTATTTTATAATATAAAGCGATGTTAAGTTTGAAGAATAGTTCTGGAAGTATGTGAATACGAGCGAGCATTTTTTTGCCGCGTCAGCAATTCCGTCAGCGCCTGTTACCGCATTGTTTTCCATTGTGGAAATTTCGGAAAGGATCACTGCCAAATCTTCAGCCGATATATCCTTCTTATAAGTGAATTGCTCGCCGTCATTTGCACTCTTATCATATACGAATACTTTCATGGATTTCGTTATGCTCTTCTGTGTGGAATCAGCGCCCATAGCCGCTACGATATTATCGCCCGTCCATGTGCTTGTGCTTCCTTCATCAAAGATTGTTCCAAGGTTTGCTGTCAAGGCTGAAGTGTCAGCACCCGTATAAACATTAACGCTGTTTGAATTGTTTGTAAAGCCTGTTCTTGCAAGGTAAAGGTTATTCGAGTTTTCTGCGTCATACCAGAGCGGAATCTGGAGCGAGTAGTTGTAATATCTGTTTTCGAGATTGTTTTCCGTACCCATAGAGTAGAACTTAAATCCGTTTGTCTTACCGCCTTTAACGCTGTCTGCATCACAGTCTGTAAGTCTATCGGCAACGGCTGCACCTCTGTTTGCGGCAACCTCGGAAGCTCTTAACAAAATAAATACGTTATCTATTTTGTCAATATCAAGACCGTCCGTATCGCAGTCGCTGTAATAGGTAAACACATCTCCCGCTTTAAGATTAAGCTCTTTCGCAACGCTTTCAAGAATCAAGAGATTTTTTGTGCTTTCAGCGCCTGTCTTAAAGTTGTAGTACGAAATACCCGTTACAGTATCGTCAACACCGTCAACTTTTGTCTGTCCGCCCACTTCTTTAACAACGTATACGGGCGAAGATGTCTGAAGCTGTTTCAAAGGATCGATAAGCAGGAATGTATTTGTCTTACCGCTTCTCTTGATAATGTAAGCTTCGGGGTTGGGGTATTTAACGGCAGAGCTTACCGTCATTGATACTTTAGAGTATGTTATTTCAGATTTTGTAAGGTCGGGTCTTGCAAGAGCAGCGCCGTTTGTAGCAGGTATTGTCTGATTTGACGCGCCCGATTTTGAAAGTGTGTAGTTTGAAGACGATTTATAAGCTTTACCGCCGTCCTTAAATGCATCTACATACGTAACGTCTTCCAAAAGCGTGGAATCGTCAGATGTTGTTACATCCTGGGCATATTTAATCTTGCCTTTTTTAACCTTTGAACCCGAAATGTTCATCCAAAGGAGCTTTCCGGTATCTTTAGCGTCCTTAACGATAGTATCTATATCGTCGGGGTCGCTTATGATTGTTTCAAATGTTGAAGATGTTTCGGGATCGTAGAAACGGAATTTTGCGGAATCCGTATCCTTTGCATCACCGCTTACGAATGCAACATAAAATCCGAAACGTTTTGTACCGTCGGAGGTAGATGCAATATAAACGATATTGCCCGAAGCGTCTGTGTAGTACTGTGAAGATGAATTTACAGCCATCTGTGAGAATGCGGCTTCGTTTGTAACATAAAGCGATTTTCCGCCTATTGTAACAAGTCCCGCATACGGTCCCTTGGGAGTTGTGCTTTCCGTAGGAGTTCCCGTTGTTTTTGAGCTGTTTACCATATATTCGATATATTTGCTTCCGATTGAATCGTCATAAGATTCGCTTATTGTAACGATCGATTTTGTAGCTATCGAAAGCGTTGTGGGGTTCGTGCCCTTATCGGAAAGGCTCGATTTTTTAACTATTTCATAATTTCCCGTATCTTTTACATTCATTATTACAGGAGCTGTTCTGCCTTCAAGCTTAACTTCAAACGTTGAAGTATTTACAGCGCTTTCCATGTAATAGGATTTGTAAGATTTAATTTTGATAAGCGCATTATCATTGTATTTCGCAACCTCAACCGTACCGAAGAAGTTAAGCGCGCTGTCTTCCGTTGCGTTAAGCTTTGAAGCATTTTCCAAAAGCGTTACGAAGTCCGAAGCGTCAGAAAGCGCTCTTTCGTTATAGATAACGGTAGGAGTTTTGAAATTAATTTTGCTTGTGGAAGCATATTTGTCATTTGTGTAGTATTCGATTGAAGACGAAGTAACATTCTTGATTTTGTCAAGAGAAATAGTGTCAACATCTGTTAAATCGCTTATTGATTTAATTGTGTAGTCTTTTTTCTTTTCTTCGTAAGTAACGTTTACAAAACGACCCACAAGGTCATATATACCCGTATTACCGCCAACCGACATATCATACTTGTTGCCCTTTGAATCAAGGATTCTTACATAGCCGTCTTTGATAAGCGCGTCGGTACCGGAAAGATTAATTTCGGGTGTGCAAACAATCTGAACAGCCTTTAATGTTTTATAATCGTTCTGTTCTTTAAGAGGCTTATCGCCCTGCTCATAGGAAATTTTTCCGTCTGAACCCTGCACCGCCTTTGCGGGAGCTATATCGAGAGCGTTATAAAGAAGCTGTGCGATAGTTCCTCTCGGAGCGGGAGCGTTTGTTGTCATTATGGCATTATTGCTGAGACCGAGTTTTCCTGCCATTGTTCTGTAACCGGAAGACCAGTCGCCGGGCTGTGTGTAGCCCTCTGCGGGAACACCGTAGCCCAATGCGCAGACAATCATCTTGATAGCCTGTTCATATGTTACTTCCGCATCGGGTAAAAACGTTCCGTCGGGATAACCGTTGATGATGCCGAGGTTCTTAACCGCAATTATGTAGTTGAGAGCCCAGCAAGTGCTGTCAACATCGGAAAACGGATTTGCCGTCGATGTTTCCTCGGTTATATTAAACAAAACGGCAATTAATTTTGCCATTTCAGCTCTTGTTACGGCTTTGTCAGGCAAAAACGTTCCGTCGGTATAACCGTTGATGATTCCAAGGTTTGCTAGTTCGTTGATTGCTTCATATCTTTCATGTGTTTCAGGCACGTCCGAAAACGTTGCGGCAGAACCGCATATCGTCATCGAAAGCATAACTGAAATCATGAGGACAAAAGCAAAAATTCTTTTTGAAAGTTTCATACTTTTCCTCCTTAAGCGTAAAACACGCTTTATATAATTATAATTTTTTTACATTATTTTTGATATACCCCTTTGGTTCTCAAGTCCTCGCCCTTGAACAGAATAATCTTATAATCCTGCATAAGACGGGAATAAAACCTCGGAGAATATTTCGCCGACAGTTCTCCCAAGGAAAGATTGGTTGACAAAACGTTTCTTTTGCCGTTTATTGTTCTTTCCTCCAAGATGTCGAAAATCAAAGACTGGGAATAACCGAAAGCATATTCCGTCCCCAAATCATCTATTATGAGAAGGTCGCATTCATGTATAAAATTAACGTATTCTTCGTTAAATTCAGCGTCTCCGCGTCCGAATTTTCTATCCTCCAGCACGCTTGCAAGCTTTGAAGCCGAAAGGTACAAAACAGAAAATCCGTTATCCAAAAATTCTTTGGCAATACATGATGACAAGAAAGTTTTCCCTGTTCCCGTACCGCCCGTAAAAATCAGATTTTTCGGCATTTTACTGTCGAGAGCGCAGTATCTTTTTGCGTCCTCTTTCTGATTAAGCATAACGTCCTTATTGGAAAACAAGCTTTCATCATAGGTTTGAAAATTCTCTTTCTCTATTCGCATCTCAAGGTTTGAAAGCTTATATGCCTCCTCCTTGATAAGCTTAAGGTAGCACACGCAGGGAGCCCCTTTATAGAAACCCTCGTCCGAGCATATCGGGCAAGTATGGATTTCCTCCAAAGCATTTTCACCCAAGCCGGCTTTCATAAGAATGCTTCGCTTTTCATTTTCTATATTGTAAAGTTCTTTTTTTATGCTGTCGGGCGACGCTCCCTTAAAAACCGTGAGCATTGTTTCGGAAATACGTTTGTTAAGCTCAGCAATTTCGGGATATTTAATATATATTTCTTTACGGCGTTTCTCGGTCAGTTCTTTATTTTGTTCTCTTCTTTTTATAAGACGTTCCATTGCGCTTTTAAGAACGCTTTTCGGATATGACATACTATCATTTCCTTTCTTCGGAATAATCAATGCTTATTCTGTCTTTCCCAAAGCATATCTTCTATACTCTTAAAATCGGGCATTTCCTGATTGAAATTATTCAGCGGTCCTGTTTTTAATGACGCACGGCTTTGCACGTTGTTCCCTTTTTCAGCCGATAAAATTTTATCCATATATGGAAAAGAAAGCTTTCCCGTATTTAAAACCGTTTTTTCAAACGCTTCTTTTATATCGTCCTCGGTTTTATCGCTTTTCAGCCAGGCGTCTATATATTCTCTTTCCTTATCGGAAAGGTCTCTGCCGTAAATTTTAAGTATTTTCTTAACTCTGCCGACCGCCTCGTTTGCTTCCGAAAGCGACGCATAGTAAAGTTCCATTGTTTCGGGGGTTGTGTACCCTTTTTTATATGTTTCGGTCAGCACCTTTGCTATATAATTGAAACGGTTTTTCTTCATTTTAAAACAATGTGCCGCCGTAATGAGGAACAAATCCGCCGAAATGCCCTGCGAAACCACAATGTCATAAAGAGAAGCGACGTCGTTCTGCGTGAGAAGATTCGGATAAACCGATTCTATCGCAACAATTGTTTTTCTGAAAGCAGGGTCTTTCTGCGCAGTTTTGAATATTTCGTCAAAATCATTGTTTTTTGCGACAGGAAGCTGTTTTTCTGTCATATCGCCCTCAGAAAAATCAAGTTCTTCGGGATTTATAAACTCCACAGAGCCGTCCGCCGTCTGAAAGACAACGCCCTTTTCCTCCCAAAATCGCCATGCGTTTCCGACATCGGCAGGCAAAACTCCCAAAGCGGACGCAATCTCACTGTCTTGCAGCGAGCGTTTTTCAAGGCACGCTTCCAAGCCGTATAAATATATTTTCAGATAATCCCCGTTTACAATGGGGAGAAAATGCTCCAAAAATGACAGCGGAAGCTTTAAAAAAGTCTTCTTTCTGCCCTTTGAAATTTTAAAACGTACAGCCATTTTACAACCTTTCCTTTCGCCGTGTGCCTACTTTCCTACATTTCACGGCGCTCGTTATATGCCGTAAGAAGCGTTGCTTCGTCAGCATATTCAAGGTCGCTCCCCATGGGAAGCCCCTGCGCTATTCTCGTAACCTTAACGCCGAGCGGCTTTAAAATCCCCGCAAGGTACATTGCCGTTGCGTCCCCCTCAATAGTGGGACTTAAAGCCATAACCACTTCGGCATTTTCTTTTCCGCCAACCCTTTCCAAAAGCTCTCTTATTTTAAGGTCGGAGGGTGAAACGCCGTCCATGGGAGAAATAACCCCGTGAAGAACATGGTAAACTCCCTTATATTCATGGGATTTTTCCAATGCTATAACGTCCTTCGGACTTTTCACAACCATGATTATATCATGATTTCTCGATTCGTTTTTGCATATCGGGCAAACCTCGTCGCCCGAAAGATTCTGGCATATTCTGCAATATTTTGCCGAATTTTTTGCTCTTAATACGGCAGAGCTGAAATTCTGCGCATATTCCAAAGGCTGGGTAAGCACAAAATACGCAAGTCTCATTGCGGTTTTTTTGCCTATCCCCGGCAGGGTATTAAATTGCTCCGCCAATATATCGAGCGGTTCCGAAAAATCCGACATTTTATATTCCCTTTCTAAAATAATCCGCCTAAATTGCCCATAGACCCCGTAAGTCCGCCTATTGCGGCGTCTCTTTGTTTATCCTTTTCTTCAATTGCGGCATTGATTGCGGCAATAACAAGGTCGGAAAGCATTTCCGTATCCTCCGCCGCCGATTCGTCTATAAAAAGGCTTTCAACCTTTCCGGTTCCCGTAATAACAGCTTTAACGGCTCCGCCGCC
>USLP01000070.1 GCA_900555525.1 uncultured Eubacteriales bacterium | reverse complement strand
CTTTGTCGTTATCCTTAACGGAAATTTCCGTGTAGCCGTTTATCACATCGGTATTTACTTCACTATCGTTTATTTTAAGAGTAAATCCTTTTGACCACGACGGAATACGAAGCTTAAGAAACTTTTCTTCACCGTCTGTAATTTTAACTTCAAATTTTGTTTTTGATGAGAACGGATATCCGCCGCTTTGTGTTAATGTCATATTTTGACCCGTGTATGTGCTGTCGCCGTATAATGAAGCGGCAACACCGCCGTCAAATTCCTGATACATTCTCAAAACATAGTTTGGCATAGCTCTGCCTATATTGCTGACGCAGCATTCGGGATAATGATGAGGCTGGTATGCCATTCTCGGTGTGTTATACCAAGCGGGAATATGTGTTGAATTGCGTGCGCAGATAACCTGATTTACGCATGAAAGGTATTGTATTGTCTTGAAGTAATGACCCGTTGCGCCGGGGAGGGCATTGAAGCACACTCTTTCTATAATGTCGGCATATTCACCGTTGCCAGTAGCCTCCAAAAGGTAACCCACAGACCATGTGTAATCGGATATATCGCAGGATTCATGAGTTCTCCATTCGTCCTTTCCGCAAGGACCTTCACTGCAGGAGTGGAGACCGTCGGGCAGTTCGTGGAAAATTCTCATTTTTTTGTAAGCATTTACCGAAGCGTCGAGATATTTTTTATCACCCGTATACATATACATGATTGCGGGGATTTTTGCGTCCTCGTTAAAAGAAACCGCATGACCCGACGGGGGAACATCGCTTAAAAGTGTGTCCATGCTTGTGAGTGATTTTTCTTTATTGAAAATCTCAAACGAATCCAAAGCCAGTTTATAGAGTTCCTCATCATTAAAATGCTCCGCAAGCTTTAAAATCGTTTCGATATTTACGTAATCACGTGAATTTTTATAGTTTTCGGGAGTGTCGGAAAGGTAATGCTTACGCATTTTTTCCAAATATCTTTCATCTCCGCTTTTGCTCCAAAGCGCATAGAGCGCTCTGAAATATACCGCATGAGGCCATCTGTAAAGTGATTTTTCTTCTTTCATTTCACGCGGACCGATAAACGGTTCGCTATCATCGGCTAAAGATTTTTCAATCTGATCCATAACAACGTCCAAAAGCTTATCGTTATCCGTGAGAATTGCAGTACGTACAACCGAATCAATCCAGTAAGCTGTCTGTTCATAAGGCCACCACTGCGCATAACCGCCGTCCGTAAGGCTTTTATACTGCCAGCAGAATCTGTCAAACGGATAGCCTATTTCGTGCAAGTGTCCGGGCATACCGTTCGCTTCGCACTGTAAAAATTCATTAATCCAGCCGCTTGGCTTAACCTGGCTGAATCTGATTTCATTTAATTTGCTGTATTTTTTCATTTCTTTCTCCTTAATTCTTTTTATATGCAACGCACAGCGGAGAGGGGATATTAAGCTCAGATTCCGAAATTATTTCGGGTATGTAGTTGTTAAGCTTAAAAACAGTTACATTATCGCTTTTTTCGTTTGTGCAAATCAAAACGTCGTCGATAATGTTGAAGTCTCTCGGAGAATTTCCGCCGCAGTCAACACATTCTTTTAATACAATGTTGTAGCTGTCTTTTATTTCAAATACGCTTATTGAATTATGACCTCTATTGGAAACATAAAGGCAGTTGTCCTTTATTCTTATTGCCGCCGAAATATTGTCTCCCGAAAAGTCTTTCGGGAGTGCGCTGATTGTATTTTGAAGCTTTAATTCGCCGTCCGAATAAGAGAAAATGCTGACAGACGAGCCAAGCTCGTTCACGCAGTACACGATTTTTCCGTCGCTTGAGAAAGCAAGATGACGAGGTCCGTGACCCGACGGAACGCTTACTTCCGAAATAAGCTTTAAATCTTTGTCGTATACAAAAATCTTGTCAAGCCCCAAATCGGTAACAAGAATATATTTGCCGTCGGGGGAAACGTGTACAAAATGCGTATGCGGTGCAGCCTGTCTTACCTTGTGAAGTCCGTGTCCGCTGTGGGGTACGAGTGTATCGGGGAGCTTTATTACGCTTCCCGATACATAATTTACTGCATATATATTATCGTCCGAAACCTCAAGATGACAGGCAACCACGCCTTTTGTGGAAATAATGCGTGAGGGTGCAAAAAGCTTGCCTGTGCCGTCAATATCTATAGAAAGCTCGCCGCTGAAATTTGTTTTTTCATCGGGCTGTCTTAAAAGTATATACATTTTCTCATTTCTGATAATCATGTACATGGGTTCGTCAAGTGTGGTTTTTTCACAGAAATCAAGTACGTTGTTTTCCGATAATGTATAGTGGTAAATTCCGCCGCCTTTAACGCAGGAGGCAATATAGATATTAGTCATTTTACGTGAAGTCCTTTATTTTAAAATTTCATTTATTGTATTAATTATATTTTCGGAATTAAGACCGTATTCTTTCTGTAAATCAGCTCTGTTTCCCGATTGACCGAATCTGTCGTTTACGGCGATATGACCGCTGATTTTTCCGCCGATTTCGGCAACAACTTCCGAAACTGCGGAATAAAGTCCGCCGAAAATGTTGTGGTCCTCGGCTGTGATTATATGCTTTGATTCGTTAAGGGCATATTTTATAGCGTCTTTATCTATCGGTTTTACGGTGTGCATATTGATAACTCCGACGCTTACGCCCGATTTTTCGAGTTCTTCAGCCGCTTTTAAAGCTTCATAGACCATGTCGCCCATAGCGATAACCGTAACGTCCGAGCCTTTTTTCAAAATGTTAGCTTTTCCGAATTCAAATTTGTAGTTGGCATTATCGTTGAAAACGGGAACGTCATATCTTCCGAAACGAAGATAAACGGGACCGTCAATTTCGAGTGCAGCTTTTACCGCTTCTTTTGCTTCGATTGCGTCCGACGGAACTATAACCTTCATGTTCGGGAGCGTTCTCATAAGAGAAACATCTTCAATTGCCTGGTGAGAACCGCCGTCTTCGCCAATTAAGATACCGCCATGTGTGCCTACAACCTTTACATTAAGCTTGTTGTAGCATACGGAGTTTCTTACCTGTTCAAATGCTCTGCCTGCGGAAAATACCGCAAAGCTTCCCGCAAAAACGGTTTTACCGCATGAAGCCATTCCTGCGGCTGTGGAAATCATATCCGCTTCGGAAATTCCCATATCAAAGAATCTGTCGGGGTATTTTTTTGCAAATCCGATAGATTTTGTTGCTTCCGCCAAGTCTGCGTCAAAAACGCAGAAGTCATATTTTTCGGCAAGCTCCGTTAAAGCTTTTCCGTAGCCTGCTCTTGTTGACATCATTTCCATTATAGAACACCTCCCGTAAGTTCTTTGATAGCCTCGCGTGCCTGTTCTTCTTTAGGTGCGCTTCCGTGCCATTCAACCTTGTTTTCCATAAACGAAACGCCCTTGCCCTTTATGGTTTTGGCAATAATTGCAGTCGGCTTGCCTTTTGTTTTACGTGCCGTCTTAAGTGCGTTTCTTATTTCGTCATAATTATGACCGTCAATATTTATAACATTAAAGCCAAAGGCTTTGAATTTCTCATCAATGGGGTAGGGCGACATAACCGCCTCGACCGTTCCGTCAATCTGGAGGTTGTTGTTATCAACAAATACTGTTAGATTGTCAAGCTTATAGTGAGCCGCTGACATAGCCGCTTCCCAAATTTGACCCTCCTGTATTTCTCCGTCTCCCAGGATTGTGTATACTCTGAAATTAAGTCCCTCGTGCTTTGAAAAAAGCGCCATGCCGTTAGCGGCGGATAAACCTTGTCCCAAAGAACCGGAAGACATATCAACACCGGGGATTTTTTTCATATCGGGATGTCCCTGCAAAAAATGACCCAAGTGTCTCAAATTATCAAGCTCTTTCATGGGAAAATATCCTCTTTCGGCAAGTGTTGCATAAAGAGCGGGAGCACAGTGCCCTTTTGAAAGCACAAATCTGTCTCTTTCGGGCATTTTGGGATTTTTGGGGTCGATATTCATTTCTTCAAAATACAAAACCGTGAGAATATCGGCTATCGAAAGCGAGCCGCCGGGGTGTCCCGACTTTGCATGGTATGTACCTCTGATTATACCTTCACGGATTTTTGAAGCATGGTTTTGCAATTCGTTTATACTCAGCATAAAAAATATTCCTTTCTTAAAAAAATAAAAAACAGGAAAGCGCAAACTGCGCTTTCCCACAAAAAATCAAATTAAACCGCATATACGCTTACTTGTTTTTTATCGTTTCTCTTAGTCTCAAATTTAACTTTTCCGTCAACAAGCGCAAATAAAGTATCATCAGAACCTTTTCCTACGTTTGCACCCGGATAAATTTTTGTTCCTCTTTGTCTTACAAGAATATTTCCTGCCAAAACAAACTGACCGTCAGCTCTTTTAACACCAAGACGTTTGGATTCGCTGTCTCGGCCGTTTTTTGTACTACCCACACCTTTTTTGTGAGCAAACAATTGGAAATCAATTTTAAACATCAGCTATTCCTCCATTTCCGAAAGTTTAACATAATCGGCGTATTGCTCGGCAATCTGCCGAAGCGTCAAAGTCAAGGTTTCCAAAAGCACATTTGCTTTTTCGCGTATGCCTTCGTCAGTAAGCTCCGGAAGCTCGCAGTCGAGTATTCCGCTGCCCATAGTAAGGTTTACCTTTATATCAAGAATATCGATAAGCCCCAAAACCGCAAACTGTGTCGCAGTAGAAACGATTGCACATATCGGGTCAAGCTCGCCGCTTTCTACGGATTCGGCGTGACCTTCAACCTTAAAACGATATACATCGCCGATATAATTTCTGTTAATTTCAATATTAATCATAACAATTAACCGTTAATTTTTTCAATCTGAAGCTTTGTGTATGCCTGTCTGTGCCCCTGCTTCTTGTGATAGCCTTTCTTCGGCTTGTACTTATAAACGATTATTTTTTTGCTTCTGCCTTCTTTAACAGCTTTTGCAGAAACAGTTGCGCCTTCAAGATAAGGAGCGCCAACTTTAAGCTCATCGTCTGTTCCTACAGCGAGAACTTCGGTAAAAGTATATTCAGCGCCTGCTTCCAAACCTAATTTTTCAACATAGATTACGTCGCCTTCGCTTACTTTATACTGTTTGCTTACCGCCTGTTTTTAAAATTGCGTACATCAGAATGCACCTCCCGTTATAAAATTTAGGACACGCCCGATAAGGCGGAAAAACATCGCTTAAAACCTTAATGCGGTGCGGTATCTTTACAATTTATACAATATAATATAAACCGTTTAGATTATTATAGCAGATAAAACATGAAATGTCAAGAAAAATTTTATTTTTTTACAAATTTTTTCAAAAAAATTCATTATCAATAAATTTTGAAGTCATCATCGTCATTTTGTTCTTCGTCATCATTGTCGTGAGTATATTCAAAAAATTCATCGTCGTCCTCATACGGAAGAGGGGTGTCGTATTGTTCTTCGGAAAATTCTTCAGGGTCGGTAAAAAACTCATCGTCATCATCGTCAAAAACAGTATTCTGCGGTGAAAATTTCATAATGAAATAATCCAAAAGCGGAGAACTTTTAATCAAAAATACCGCAAGGAAAATTACAAGTCCGATAGCAAGCAAGCCTAAAAAGCCGATAAAGATATATACAACAGACGTTCTTGAGTGCATTGAATCCTTTTTTTGTATAACCTTGTCAAAGTCCTTTACTTCGGATTTCTGTTTTTCCGTAAGAGCGTTGTATCGGCGGGTTAAAACATTTATTTCATGAAGATTTTTTGTACCGAAAACTGTCTGCGGAAGCAGTAATTCTTCACATTGCGCATTGAGTTCATGTATTTCTTCTCTTGTTTTGTAAAGCTTATCTCCTATATCCCGAAGCATCTTAATATATATAATATTGTTTTTTGCGTTTAAGCTGTTTTCGGCTCTGTCCGTTAAAATAACAATTTCTTCATAGTCGTCCGAAGATAAAAGTCCGCTTTCATACGAATATGATTTTGTAACTATTTCTTTTACATTCGGAGATATTAGAGATCTGATTTTTTCTGCGTTTACATTATCCGTAAAATTATATATTCCGAGACCTGTGTGTATAAATTTATACTGAGCCGCAAGCGCCAAAACTGCGTACGATGTCGCTTCGGATTTGTCATTGCCGTTTTGTTTGCCGGAAAAAGAACCGTCCTTGTTCTGATGTGAAAGAAGTATTTCGGTTAAATTTTTTTCTCCGCCCGTAAATCTTTCATCATGCTCGGGATTGAGTCCAAGAGCGCAAAGAGCCGTTATAACAGTTGATGCGTGTATCCGAATAGAAAAATAGGACTATTCTTTCATTCATTGAGACATATTTACTATCTTTCCGCTGTGATTTTGCCTACATTTGGTAACTCAAAACGAAAGGATAGAAAACACATAGTATGAAGAAAACCCTGACTCTTTTAATCTGTCTTATTTGTTATCAGATACTCTGTCACGCTCAAGTGGCAGACGAACACTATTATTTCAAAAATCTAAGTGTACAGAATGGATTATCGCAGAATACAGTAAATACAATTTTACAGGATAAGCAGGGCTTTATGTGGTTCGGCACCAAGGATGGACTGAACAGATATGACGGTCTGTCATTCCGTAAATTTAAGCATGATGACCGTAGTCAGCGGAGCATAGGCAATAATTTCATCACGGCACTTTACGAGGATGAAAAAGGAAGTATCTGGGTGGGTACGGACGTAGGGCTTTATATCTATTATCCGGAAAAAGATTCTTTCGAGCATTTTACCAAACAAAGTGTAGAGAATACAAGGATAGAACATACTGTGACGGCTATCTCCGGAGATAATCAGGGGTGTGTCTGGATGGCAGTGGAATCACAGGGATTGTTCTGTTATAATCTGGAAAAAGGAGAGCTTCAGAACTATACCTTACAGAACTTCTCCTTTCTTACCACCAATGTTGAGACTTTTGCTTTTGACAATAGCGGAACCCTTTGGATCGGCTGTTATGGCGATGGACTTTTCTATTCGA
>USLP01000069.1 GCA_900555525.1 uncultured Eubacteriales bacterium | reverse complement strand
AGTCCCAATGAAAACACCGCCTGCCACGAGTCCGAAGCACGCTGCCATGGCAAGTGTCATGCCCCATTTTTTTGCGGATGACATTGGTTTTTTCGCTTTCTTTTTGTGATCCTGCGGCTGCGGAACGGCAGAAAACTGTGGTTTTTCCTGCTTCGGAGCACTCTGTGTCTGTGACTGGTACTGATAATGTTCTGTCTTTGCAGAAGATGTCTGCTCTGCCTTTGCCTCCGACGAATCCGGTTTTCCGGTGTAGGAAGCGCTGTTATTCTCCTCGCCGGTCTTTCCGCTGATTTTCGGATTCACCCAGCTGTAGGTTGTCCTTTTCTTTTCTTCCGCCTTCGGCGCTTCTGCGGTTTCCTGCGGTTTTTCCATCTCTGCTGCACTCTGCTCTGCTGTCGTTTCTGCTTTTACTTCTTCTGTATGCTCTGCAGCTTTGGTTTCCTCTGCTGCCTCACCATTTATTTCTTCTTTTTTGAATTCTTCACTCATGGCTGATCCCTCTTTCTCTTTTCTATCTCAGGCACCAATACACAGTGCTCTTATTTCTTTCTTCATTTTCTACTGCCTATTGTACGTTAGAATTGTGTTGAAACTGTGATAATTTTGAAAAAAGAGGAATTTATGAAATTCAAACTATAAAAAACGTACAGCATATAATCGGAAGAACAGATTGGGATAAAGCTTGCTGTAAAATGATAAATCCGAATATAAATTATCATTTTTGTAATGAAACGTTAAGGTCATCGTTTTATAAAAATGAATGGAAAATTGATAAAATAAAAAAACATTCCATTTTTGTAAGTCAATGTAGTTACCCGATAAAAGGATTTCATATTATGATTAAGGCAATGAGTGAAATTATTAAGTATTTTCCTGATAGTTGTTTATATACAACCGGGAAGGATTTGATAAATGTTTCGGGTATAAATAAATTGAAACTGACATATTATCAAAAATATTTAAGAAAGCTTATTTTTAAATATAATTTACAAAACAATGTAGTATTTTTAGGTTCATTGAAGGAGGAGCAAATGTGTTCTCAATATTTAAATTCACATATTTTTGCTTCTTGTTCGTCAATTGAAAATTCGCCTAATTCTGTTGGAGAGGCTATGATATTGGGAACTCCGGTAGTATCTTCTGATGTTGGTGGGGTAAAAAATATGCTTATTCACAATGAGGAGGGATATATATATCCGTTTGATGAATACTATATGCTTGCATATTACATAATGAAAATTTTCAAAAATGATGACTTGGCTTTGAAACTTTCCGGCAACGCAAGATGTCATGCACGAAAAACGCATGATGAACATACAAATACCGAACGGTTGTACCAAATTTATACGAAATTATAAAGTTTAAGTAATTTTGAACATTTAAGAAAGGGAAAAATATGTTTAATAAATTAAAAAAGATACTGCGTGAGAATAAGTTTTTAGGAAAACCATATTTAATTCTTCAACATTGGTATAGTAATATTAAATTGCAGTTTAAAAATATAAAAAACTATTTTAAATATAAGGCTCGAATTAAAACGGCAAAAAAATATAATCGAAATATTTTTTATTTAGGAATACCGGCACATAATAATTTAGGCGATTTAGCACAAGGTGTTTGTATTAGAGAATGGCTTAATCAACATTATTCAAAAATTAATATAATTGAAGTGGAAACAGATGCAATAGTGAATACTAATCTGTCAGTTCTCAAGTTTTTTAAAAATGTGTTTAATGTTGATAAAGATATAATTGTGTTTCAAAGCGGATATACACCTACCGATTTAGGAGGGCATGCCGATGAACTTCATAGGACAATAATAAAATGTTTTCCGAAAGCGAAAATCATTATGATGCCGCAAACAATTTATTTTGTTGATAAAAATAATGAAAAAAGAACATCGGAGATTTATAATTCTGCTGAAAACATGCTTTTTTTAGCAAGAGATCGAGTATCTTATGAAATGGCGCAAAGGATGTTTCCGGATATAAAAACGGCAATTTATCCCGATATTGTTACAACTCTAATAGGAAGTAAAAAATACAAAAATAGCCGTGAAGGAATAATGATGTGCTGTAGAAATGATGGAGAAAAGTTTTATTCAGACTGTGAAATGAATGAATTAAAAAGCAAATTGAGTTTATTATGTCGAGTTGATATGGGAGACACAACAAAAAATATAAAAACATCGGAAATTGTAAATAAAGCAGAATATTATATAAAAAAAGAAATTGAAGAATATTCAAAATATAAGTTAATAATAACAGATAGATACCACGGAACAATATTTTCATTAATTGCTTCAACTCCCGTTATTGTCATAAAGACAACTGATCATAAAGTAATAACAGGAACTGAATGGTTTAGGGGTGTATATGATGATTATGTATATTTTTCAAAAAATTTGGATGAAGCGTATGAGACTGCGGTTAAACTTTTAAACAAAATAGATTATCAGGCTTTAAAACCGTATTTTAAGGAAAAATATTATGATAATTTACATATGTTGTTTGATGAAAGCGGGGGTAATGGTGAGTAAAATTTGTGTTAAGGATTTTTGTACAGGCTGTTCAGCATGTGCAAATATATGCAAGCACTTAGCTATAACAATGAAAATTGACGATAAGGGTTTTTTATATCCTGAAATCGACGAAAATAAATGTATTGGTTGTAAGTTGTGTTATCGGATTTGTCCACACAACGTGAAGGTTGCAAGATACAATAATTTAGCGGTATATGCAGCTTATAACAAAAATTTAAGACAAAGGAAAAATAGTAGCTCCGGGGGAGTTTTTCCGTTAATGGCAAAATATATTATAGACAATGGAGGGGTTGTCTTTGGTGCAATATGGACGGAGGAATTTTCCGTGAAACATATATGCATTAAAAATATAGATGAAATTTATAAATTTTCGGGAAGTAAATATGTGCAGAGCTATGTGGGAACAGTCTTTTTGGAAGTAAGAAGATATTTGAAGGAAAATAAAAAAGTTTTATTTTCAGGCACGCCTTGTCAAATTGCTGGGTTAAAAGCTTTTTTGGGAAACAAGGCTGATGATGGTAACTTGGTTACCGTTGATCTGATTTGCCACGGCGTACCTCCTTACAAACTTTTTAAGCAATATTTAAGGGAACTAGAACCAACAGAGAAAATTAAAAGTATTAATTTACGATATAAAAAGCCGGGATGGAGCTATAGTAGTGTACAAATACTTTATGAAAATAAAGAATATTTATGTCCAAGTGTTAATGACCCTTATTTTTGTTTGTTTAATTTCAATTATTCTTTAAGAGATGTTTGTCATAAATGTGAATATGCATCATCGGAAAGATGCGGAGACATTACTTTATCTGACTTTTGGGGTTATAGCCCGCAGAAATTAAAGATGTACGCATATGATAATGGGATTTCCAGTATTTTGATTAACTCAAAAAAAGGATTTTGGTTATTTGATAATATAAAAAATGACTTGAATTACGAACAAAGAAATATAAATGATGTAAAGTTGGGAAATAAATGTTTAGAAAAACCATTTGAAGCACCTAATAACGTTGAGGAGTTTTGGAACGATTTTTTAATGGGAAGGCATAACATTTCTTTATTAGCTGATAAATATGTTACAAAAAGGTATGAGCAACCTAAGTATTATAGATTAAAATTAATAGAAAGAAAAAGCAGGCTTTTTGTAAAAAAATCATTAAATTTTTTGAAAGGAAAAAAGAGATGAAAAATTATTCGCGGACTCAAAACGCAATGCTTAATGTTGCTGTTGGTTATATATGTCAGATAGGAATGCTCCTTTTGTCTTTGTGGAGTAGAAGCTTGTTTTTGAGATATTTGTCCATAGAATATTTGGGAATTAATGGTTTATATACCAATATTCTTTCGGTACTTTCTTTGGCAGAATTAGGATTAGGCAATGTTGCGGTATTTGCGTTATACAAGCCTGTTGCTGATGGGAATATACCTTTAATTAATTCTTTAGTAAAATATTTGAAAAGAGTATATTTTACTATTGCAATAACTGTTTTAACTATAGGCTTATTATTGATTCCCTTTCTAAAATATATAATAAAAAGCGATTTAAGTACTAGAGATTTAACTCTGTATTATATTCTATTTTTGTTGAGTACGGTTGTTACGTATTTAGTAGGACATAAAGTTGCGTTGATATGTGCTTATCAGGAGAATCGGTTGCAGAAAACTATTGAACTGGTAAAAAGTTTTATAGTACAAATATTACATATTATAATTCTTATATTTTTTCCTAATTACACAGTATATGTTTTAATATCTGTAATATGTGCATATATCGGAAATGGAATTTTGAATTATATTACAAACAAAAAATATTCATATTTAAAAAGACAAGATGAGTGTGTTGATATAACAAAAGAAAAAGCAAGAATAAAGAAGGATATCCTTTCTACAGCTTTATATAAATTTGGGACGGTTTTTATTAATAATACAGATAATATTTTAATATCAATGATTGCAGGTATTAATGTTGTAGGACTTTATTCAAACTATTATACAATTGTCATTGCATTACAAGGGTTTATTTCAATTATAGCAACAACTTTAGTTAATGGGATTGGTAATTTAAACACTGAAAATGATGCGAGGCGAATGAATAGTACATTTAATATTATGTTGTATATATTCCATTTTATTGCTGCGTATGGCGGAATTTGTTTGTTTTTATTATTTAATCAATTTATTCCTATTTGGCTTGGCAAGGAATATACTTTGGATATGTATACTGTTTTTATAATATCATTTAATTTTTACTTGACTAATGCAATAAGCCCTGTGTGGATGTATAGAGAAGCGACTGGGATGTTTTCAAAAGTAAAATATTTAATGTTGATTACAGCTTTACTAAATATTATATTATCAATTTTGTTAGGCATATACTGGGGGATATTTGGTATTTTGGTTGCTTCGGCATTGTCAAGAATTTTGAGTTCATTTTGGTATGAGCCACAATTGTTATATAAAAATGTATTTTATATTTCAACTTTCCAATACTGGAAAAGGCAGGGGATATATTTTTTAGGAACTGCCTTTTCGTGTATTATTTGTTGGTATATTTCCGTATTAGTTCCTAAAACTTTTATTTTTATAATATTTCAAGGTGCAGCATATTTTATCATATGTATAATCGTATTTTTTATAATAGATGTAATACTAAAAGACTTTGTTTTACGCGAAATTGTTAGTCGTTGTAGAATTTTAAATTTGAAAAAAATATAATAATCGTTAGTTTTTCTCGGGGGTGATACGTTGCTTAATGAATATAAAATTTTGCTGGAGCTGGTGAGCGCCGGAGCTGCGGGGCGGGAGCCTGCGGTTTCGGAGAAGGTATCGGACGAGGTGCTCACGTTAGCTAAAGAAAACGGAGTTTTCGGGATTGTTTTACCTGCCGCAAAAAAGCTTTATGACAGAGGACTTTTGGAAATCAGCGATGCCGAAATGAAAGAGCAAATTTCCGCTATGGCGGAAAAGGTTATAAATTATTCGCGCCGGCAATATGCCGTAAATAAGGTAATGAAACAGCTCTCGGTGCAGGGGATTTCCTGCGTTATGCTAAAGGGCGATATTCTCGGGGTGATGTATAAAAACCCCGACTTAAGAATGTCGGGCGATACCGACCTTCTTATCGATATAAAAGACGAGAAAAAATGCCTTAACTTCTTTAAAAATGAGGGAGCGTACGTCAAAAAACGCACACCGTCAAATAATCAGTCCGTTATAGTTCACCCGACGGGCGGAACGTTTGAAATTCATGTTTCCATGGATACAAAGCAGATTTCCGAAGTGTGGTATGACGGCACGCCTGCAATAACCGAGCCTTTTCGTGAGGTAACGGTAGGTGGTGCATATACCTACCAAACGCTTGGCTATACGGATGGTGCGGTTAGTCTTGCTTTTCATTTTGTAAAGCACTTTGTTGGCGGAATCGCACACATAAGAATGATAACCGATATGCTTCTTTATTTCAGCACGTATCATGACCAAATAGATTTTGAACGTTTTTGGAATACGATTGACCGCTTAAAATACGGAAAAATTTTCAGAAGTCTTATGTATATAGGGTATGAATATTACGGCTTTAAAAATTTGGAGGCAAGCGAGGAATACAAGGCTTTTGCCGATAAGCTTCTTTGCGATATCGGAGAATGCTGTGCCTACGGCTATGAACGCTTGGAGGAAAGTGGAGGCATTTACCAAGAGTATTCGCGCCGTCGGTATTCGACCTTTAAAAACGGCGATTACAAAAAATATCAAATAAAGATACTTATTTTGGACGCATATACGCTTATTTTTAAGGATAAATATGAAATGATGAAGCTGTATCCGATACTTTTAAAGCGTCGGTATTTGCTGCCGTTTATGTATATTTACCGAGCGTTTTCATGCGTTGGAAATGTGATTTTCGGACGAAGCAGGAAAAAGACAGAGAAGCGCGACGAGAAACTGAAAGAGCTTCTTAATGAAAGAATGAAGCTTATAAACGAGCTTGACATGATATAGGCAGGGAACGTGCCGTGGTGTCGTTCCGCATGTTCGCGCAAACCTACAAAAAACAGAATGGTTATGATTATGGGAAAGATAAAATATATTTTTGCATGGCTTTTTATACTCTTTACGGCAGCCGCAATATTTTTGTTTTCAAGCCAGCCGTCCGAAAAATCGTCGGACGTCAGCAATTCCGTTTCGGAAAAGCTTTTTTCGGGCGAAATCGAGAAAAAATATTCCGAGGAATTAAATAAACAGTACGGTCATGAGCTGAAAAGAGAAACAAGACTGAAAATTTTTAACGGATTTGTCAGAAAAAACGCACATTTTGCGATATTTTTTCTTTTCGGAATATCCGCATACAATCTTATGCGTTTATATATAAAAAATAAATATTACGCAGCGCTTACCGCCCTTGGCATAAGCGTCTTATATGCCTGCTCCGATGAATTTCATCAGCTTTTTGTTGAGGGACGGGGCGCAGGAATATTAGACGTTTTTATCGATTCGGCAGGCGCGCTTTGCGGTATTATATTGTTTGTTGCCGTTTTGGCGGCAATAAGA
>USLP01000068.1 GCA_900555525.1 uncultured Eubacteriales bacterium | reverse complement strand
AACACAAATGAGACAATTTCTCTCGAAGAAAAAGTTAATGGAGTAACATTCGGTCCAGATGAAAAACTATATATCGCATCAGCAAGCAAAATAACTATTATAGACGGGGTGATTATTCCCAAGGTGGCGACAATTCCGCCGAGCCAGCCCATGGGAGTGCCGCCGAAAAACGAGCCGTTCAAAAAACCCGTGTACGTTGCCATATTTATTCCGATAGGACCCGGAGTGGATTGCGCAACGGCAATCATATTTGAAAGTTCTTCACGCGTAAACCATTCGTACTTATCGCACATATCATAAAGAAACGGTATAGTGGCAAGTCCGCCTCCTACGGCAAAAAGTCCCGTTTTGAAAAATTCAAGATACAAATTTAAAAATGTGTTCATCTTTCAATAAAACCAACCTTTTTATAAACCTTTCTGAGCATTCTTTCGGAGGCATGGCGAGCCTTTTCGGCGCCCGTTTTATAAATCTGCTCCAAATATGCTTTATCCGTTGAAATTTCTTTATATTTAGCCAAAAACGGACGGAGCTCTTCGATTATACATTCGGCAACGTCATTTTTGAATACTCCGTAATTTTTGCCCTCGTATTCCGCCTCAATTTGTTCAAAGGTTTTATCCGTGAAAGCGCTCATAATGCTCATGAGGTTTTCGATTCCCTCTTTGCCCTCGCCGCGGCGGATAGCCATATCGCTGTCCGTAACCGCAGACTTGATTTTTTTCATTATGACATCAGGTTCATCGGTAATTTTGATATATCCTTTCGGATTTTCGTCCGACTTTGACATTTTCTTTGCGGGATCTTGCAGACTCATAATTTTTGCACCGGTTTTCGGGATATACGCTTCGGGAACAACGAATGTATTGCCGTAGGTATTGTTAAAGCGCATTGCAATATCCCTTGTAAGCTCAAGGTGCTGTTTTTGGTCAACCCCGACGGGAACGAGGTCTGTGCCGTATACAAGAATATCCGCCGCCAGAAGCACGGGGTAAGTAAAAAGTCCCGCTCCTATGCTTTCGTTCTGCTTATTCTTCGTTTTATCCTTAAACTGCGTCATTCTCGAAAGCTCGCCCATATAGCTGTTGCACATGAGAATCCATGCAAGCTCGGCATGAGCGGGGTTATGCGACTGAATGAAAAGCGTGTTCTTTTCGGGAGAAAGTCCGCACGCTATATACTGCGACAAAAAGTCAAGACTGCGCTTGCGCAGTTCCTGCGGATTTTGCGGAACGGTGATTGCGTGCATATCAACTATACAGTATATGCAGTCATAGTCGTTTTGAAGCTTAACCCAGTTTTTAAGCGCTCCTATATAGTTCCCGATTGTGATACAGCCCGACGGCTGTACGCCCGAAAATATTCTTTTTTTGCGTTCGGGCTTTATTTCATTTTGTACATTTATGTTTTCCATTACTGTGCCTCCTAATACATTTCATTCAGAACGTCCGCCAAAATTCCTATACCCTCTACGATTTTTTCGTCCGACATCATGGAATAGTTAAGTCTAAACGAGCTTGTCGGCTTGTTTAAATCGGTCATGAAGGTTGACCCCGGAATAAACGCAACCTTACGGTTCGCGCAGGTTTTTACAAGCTTCGCCGAATCGCCTTCAGGGAGCGTTGCCCACATGAATATTCCGCCGTCGGGACGTGTATATTTAACGCTTTTGGGAAATTTTTTATCCATTTCGGAGAGCATAAGTCTGCATTTATGACCGTACAGACTGCGTGCGTTTGCGATATGTGCGTCAACATCGTAATTTGCCATCCATTCTGCCGCTATAACCTGGTTTAGTACGGGAACATGTACAGTATTTGTTTGAAGTGCGACAATCATTTTCGCCGTTATTTCGGGGATACCGTGAGTAAATCCGATTCGCAGTCCGGGCGAAAGTATTTTTGAAAACGAGCCGAAATACATAACAACATTATCGTTATCGAGCGATTTTATCGTAGGAACGTCCTCTCCGCCGAAACGAAGCTCACCGTAGGGGTTATCCTCAAAAATTATCACATTATTTTCACGGCAAAGCTTCAGGAGCGCTTTCCTTTTTTCGAGGCTCATTGTTTTTCCCGACGGATTTTGAAAGGTCGGGATTGTATAAAGAATTTTTACATTTTTATTGTTTTTTATGGCTTCTTCCGTTTTTTCAAGGTTGATGCCATCGTCGTCCATCGGGATTCCGACAAGGTTTGCGCCATAGGTTCTGAAAGAATTGAGTGCGCCGATGAAGCTCGGCTCTTCAACCAAAACGGTATCGCCTGTATTGAGCAAAACCTTTGCGGAAAGGTCTATGCCCTGCTGACCGCCCGCCGTTATAACGGTAACGCTGTCGTTTTTATAAGTACCCTGTTTTTTGAGACGTGCCTCAACCTGTTCGATTAAAGGAGCATAGCCCTCCGTAACGCCGTATTGCAGGCACATATCGGGCTTTTCGGTGAGCGCTTTTGAAACAATTTCTTTTATGGCTTCTTTGGGGAATGTATCGGGAGACGGGTTTCCGCCCGCAAAAGAAATAATATCGGGTTTGTTTACGATTTTGAAAATTTCTCTTATTGCCGAGCCTTTAACGTTTGCCATATTATTCGATATTAAATATTCCATATTTATCTTCCTTTCTTATTTATAAAGATATGAAAAATCATGAAGCGCCATACGAGCCGCCTGTTTTTCGGATTCCTTTTTCGTCTTGCCCTCGCCCGTTCCCAAAACCTTGCCTTTGTGGGAAACGCTCGATACGAAACGTTTGTTATGTTCGGGACCTACCTCCGATACAAGCGTATAAACGAGGTCCTCTTTTGATTTTTTCTGAACAAGCTCCTGCAATGCCGACTTGCTGTCCTCCTCGCCCATAACGGAAACGGCGTGTTCAAGCTGTTTTTTCATAACACGAAGAATTACTTTTTTTGCGGTATCGTAGCCGCTGTCCAACAATACGGCTCCAAAACCAGCCTCCAAGGTGTCGGACGTTGTGCTGTCAAGCTTTTGTATGCCGAGCATAAGCTCTCCTCGTCCGATATTAAGATATTCGGACAGTTTAAGCTCGTTTGCCGCAACAGCCAAGGATTTTTCACAAACCGCAGACGCCTTTAAGCGTGTAAGTTCTCCCTCCTTTATATGAGGAAAACGTTTGTAAATCTCCTCGGCAATTGCGAGACCCAAAACAGAATCTCCCAAAAATTCAAGTCTTTGATTATATTCGCCTGTTCGGTGTTCTATGCAGTATGACCGTCTTGTTAAAGCGACACGTAAAAAACGCTTATTTTTGAATGTATAGCCGATTTTTTCTTCAAGCTCCATTTTTTCACCTCCTTATTAAAAATACATGTGCAGAATTATCTTAATAATTCTGCACACACATTGTCAGGCATTTTCTTTAAGATAATTTACAACGTCGCCGACCGTTACGATATTTTCCGCCGCTTCGTCGGGGATATCTATACCGAATTCATCGGAGAATGCCATTACCATCTCAACTATATCAAGCGAATCTGCGCCCAAATCGTCTGCAATTTTTGAATCCTCCGTAATCGATGCGGCGTTTATTCCCAACTGCTCCGCAATAATCTTCTTTACTTTTTCAAACATAATCTCCGTCTCCTTTTTTTGCTGTTTATTCTTCTGTTGTGTTTTCTTCTTCCTTCGGCAAAAGCTCCTCTATGCGCTTGCAGATGTTTCTTTCGGCGCATTTATGTGCAAAAAGCACTGCGTTTTTGAATGCTGTACGGTCGGAATTTCCGTGCGCTTTTATGACAGGGGCACGCAGTCCCGCGATAAGCGCACCGCCCGTTTCTTTTGAATCAAATTGTTTGAGCGCGTTTTTTATATACGGTTTTAAAATCAGCGCCGCAAGCTTTGTAAATATATTTGTATAAAAAGCTTCCTTTAATATGTGCATAAATGCGCTCGCTGTTCCCTCGACCGTTTTAACTGCTATATTTCCCGTCCAGCCGTCCGAAACAAGCACGTTGGCATCACCCTTAAGTACATCTCTCGCTTCAATGTTTCCCAAAAAGTCGATATTTTTTTCGTTTTCGAGAAGCTTATACGCTTCTTTTACAACCGTTGTTCCCTTGTGATGCTCAACGCCTATATTTATAAGTCCGACTTTAGGGTTTTGTATTTCCAAAACTTCTTTTGCATAGACCGAACCCATAATCGCAAACTGCGGATAGTATTCGCTTTTACATTCGGCATTTGCGCCGACGTCAATTATAACGCCTTTACCCTTTAGGGTAGGGATAAGCGGAGCAAGCGCTCCCCTTTTTATCCCTTTTATTCTTTTTATTATAAGTGTTGCGCCCGTGAATACGGCGCCCGTATTTCCTGCGCTGACGAAAGCGTCGCCCTCACCCTGTGCGATTTTATAAAGTCCTGCGATAAGCGAGGAATTTTTCTTCTTTCTGACAGCGGAAATAGGGTCGTCCTCATTTTCGATAACTTCGGGAGCGTCAAGAAATTCAACTCTTTCGGGGATTTTTCCGAAATTTTCTTCTATAAGCTTTTTTATCTTTTTTTCATCGCCGGAAAGCACAAGCGAAAGCTCTTTATTTTCCGAAAGAGCGTTTATACCTCCGATAACAGCTTCTTTCGGCGCATTATCGCCGCCGAAGCAGTCAAGAACGATTTTCATATGTAATACACCTCTCTTTTATACAAACAGTGTGCTTACCGACAAATCCTCATAAATTCTGTCTATCGCTTCCGCAAATACGCTTGCGGAAGACAAAACTGTCATATTGGGCAAACGTTTTGCATCGGGAAGCGCAATCGTATCGAGCATAACAATTTCCTCGATAGGCGCATTTTTAAGTCTTTCTATTGCAGGACCCGAAAGAACGGGGTGCGTGCAGCCGATTTTGATTTTCTTTGCTCCCCTTTCTTTAAGAGCCTCAACAGCATGTACAATTGTTCCTGCCGTATCGATAACATCGTCAACCATTATAACGTCTTTTCCGCTTACATCACCGATTATGTTCATAACCTCGCTGACATTAGCTTTCTGACGTCTTTTATCTATAATCGCCATGGGTATTTCAAGTCTTTCGGCATAAGTTCTCGCTCTTGTTACCGAACCCAAGTCGGGCGAAACCATGATTGTATTTTCCTTATCGTCAAGCGTCTGTGAAAAATACGGGCTTAAAATCGCCGAACCGAGCAAGTGGTCAACGGGGATATTGAAAAATCCCTGAATCTGCGAAGCGTGGAGATCCATTGTAAGAACTCTGTCCGCACCTGCGGCTGTGATAAGGTCGGCAACGAGCTTTGAAGAAATCGGATCTCTTGCTTTAACCTTTCTGTCCTGACGCGCATATCCGAAATAAGGGATAACAGCCGTAATTCTTCCTGCGGACGCTCTCTTGAATGCGTCTATCATGATAAGAAGCTCCATGAGGTTATCGTTTACGGGGTCGCACGTTGACTGAACAACGAAAACGTCCGAACCTCTTACAGTTTCAAAAATGTTTACGGAAATCTCGCCGTCGGAGAATTTCGTTACGCTTGACTGTCCCAGAGTAAGCCCCAGATTGGAAGCGATATCCTCCGCAAGCTTCTTGTTTGAATTAGCCGTGAAAATTTTAATGTCCTTGCCGTGTGTAATCATTTTACAAAGTTTCCTTTCATTTTTTCCTTTATTATTTTTTTAAATATCCTTTTTTATCTACCCAGCCGTCCTTATTTTCCTGTCTTGCTCTCGCAATGCCGAGTGCGCCTTCGGGAACGTCTTTTGTTATTGTGCTTCCTGCCGCCGTATAAGCGTAATCGCCGAGTTCAACGGGCGAAACAAGATTTGTGTTGCAGCCGATAAACGCATTAGCGCGGATTTTTGTTCTGTGCTTGTTTGTGCCGTCATAATTAACTATAACCGTACCGCAGCCGAAATTGCATTTGCTTCCGACGTCTGCGTCTCCGATATAAGTAAGATGAGCAACCTTCGTGCCCTCGCCGACAGTTGAATTTTTAACCTCGACAAAGTCGCCGATTTTCGCACCGGTGCAAATATGCGCTTTGGGGCGCAGATATGCAAACGGTCCTATATTAACGCCGTTTTCCACAACCGCTTCCTTCAAAACGGAAGCCAAAACATCACATTCTTCTCCGACTGTTGAATTTTCTATAATAGTATTGGGACCTACCGTTGTTTTCGAGCCGATTTTCGATTCGCCCGTTATACGTGTGTTAGGCAAAATAACCGCACCCTCCGAAATTTCAACCGTATCATCTATATAGGTTGTGTCGGGGTCTTCGATAACAACTCCGCTTGCCATAAGCTTTTCGCAGACAGCCAAACGCTTTTTCTTAAGCTCCCTTGCGTAATCGATATTGTTCATATTCGTTAATCTCTCCGTCCTATTTTTTATAAGTATACATTTATATTATAACATACTTTAGAAATTTTTCAAGCCTTTTTTACCAAAAAAGAAAAAAGCGGATAATTTTTAGCAAAAACAAAAAAATATCCGCTTAAAAACACTTTTTATTTGGTTATTCTACCACACCCGCAGGAATAGGGTCTTCCGTTTCGTTGTATTTTTCGAGTATAACCTCCGAAAGCTTTTCCCGAAGTTCCGTAGTAATGGGATGAGCAATATCCTTAAACTCACCCTCTGCAGTTTTCCTCGAAGGCATAGCAATAAAAAGCCTGTCTCTTCCCTCGATAACTTTTATGTCATGTACGACAAAAGCCTCGTCAAAGGTTACCGAAACAACCGCTTTCATTTTTCCGGCGGAATTAACCTTCCTTACTCTTACATCCGTGGTTTCCGTAATTTTTTCCGTTCCTTTCTGAATTCCCGAAAAACGATAGCTGTCAACCCATAATCGCAAAGAACTAAAATCGCTTCCGCTGATTTATATAATACATTATACTACATTTTTTCCCAAATGTAAATACTTTTTTGAAAATTCAATAATTTACGCAAAAACCGCCTTTTTATTTTGAACACAATGCACAAACAACCGATATGGAAAAATTTTTTAAAAATTTTCAAAAAAAGTATTGACAAAGAGCATATTTTCTGATATAATATCATAGGTCAATGATTGCAGCGGATAATGCTGTTTATGTGGCGGCATAGCTCAGT
>USLP01000067.1 GCA_900555525.1 uncultured Eubacteriales bacterium | reverse complement strand
CAGCCCCTGCGGTCGGTTTCAAGGCTCTTTGTCGTATTTTTGATCATAGGATTCGGCGAAGTGCCGATTGCGATTATGACGCAGTCGGCGGGGATGGAATATTCGCTGCCCTCAATCGGCACGGGGCTTGCGCGTCCGCTTTTGTCCGGCTCGCCGAGTCTCATTTTCTGAAGAGTGACGGAGCAGACGTCCCCGTTTTCGCCGCCGGATATTGCAACCGGCGTGCAGAGCATAAGAAAGTCAATGCCCTCCTCCTTTGCGTGATGAACCTCCTCTTTTCTTGCGGGAAGCTCATTTTCCGTCCTGCGATAAACTATCGTAACCTCTGCGCCGAGTCGTTTTGCACACCTTGCGGCATCCATTGCGACGTTGCCGCCGCCTGAAACGAAAACCCTCTTTCCCGTGAAAACGGGGGTCGCGGAGTCGGACTTGTATGCGCCCATAAGGTTAATTCTCGTCAGAAATTCGTTTGCGGAGTAAACGCCTTTAAGGTTTTCCCCCGGTATGTTCATAAAGCGGGGAAGACCCGCGCCGGAGCCTATGAATACGGCTTCAAAACCGAAGTCGTCAAATAATTCGTCCACCGTGAGCGTTTTGCCGATTACGGTATTTGTCATAATTTCGACGCCCAGCGCGCGCAAGCCGTCGGTTTCTTTTCTGACTATGCTCTTCGGCAGACGAAATTCGGGAATACCGTAAACAAGCACGCCGCCTGCGGTGTGAAGCGCTTCAAAAATCGTGACCTTATATCCCATTTTCGCAAGTGTGCCGGCGCACGAAAGTCCTGCGGGACCGGAGCCGACAACGGCGATCTTATGACCGTTTGACGCCGGCACAGGTGCGCTCTCCGCTTTTTCGGCGTGTCTGTCGGCGACAAAGCGTTCCAGCTTGCCGATTGCAACGGGCTCTCCCTTTGCACCGCGCACGCAGTGCTGCTCGCATTGGGTTTCCTGAGGACATACTCTGCCGCAGACCGCGGGGAGCGAGCTTGACCTTGAAATCACCTCATACGCGCCGTCAAAGTCGCCCTGAGCGACATTCGCGATAAAGGACGGGATATCTATCCCGACGGGGCAACCGCGTGTGCAGGGCTTTGTTTTGCAGCCGAGACAACGCCTCGCTTCCGCTATCGCCTGTTCCTCCGTATATCCGAGAGCAACCTCCGAAAAATTCTTATTGCGGACGTTCGGCTCCTGCTCTGCCATTCTGTTTTGCTTTTGTGACATATCAGCCATTGTCCTCACCTCTTTTCAGAAGATTGCAAACCTTTTCATCGCACCGCTTTTCAAAATCACGATACATTGAATTGCGTTTGATTACCTCGTCAAAATCGACGAGATGACCGTCAAAATCGGGGCCGTCGACGCAGGCGAAAACGGTTTTTCCGCCGACCGTCAACCGACATCCGCCGCACATTCCCGTTCCGTCTATCATTATGGGATTCATGCTTACGGTTGTTTTTATATTATATTCTTTTGTAAGCTTACATACAAATTTCATCATAATAAGAGGGCCTATAACTATAACCTCGTCATAAACGTTTCCGCTCTCTATAAGCTTTTTGAGCGCGTCTGTAACAAGTCCTTTTTCGCCCCTGCTGCCGTCGTCCGTCATAAGAACGTACTTGTCGCTGATTTTCTTAAATTCGTCCTCCAAAATAACAAGTTCTTCATTTCTGAAGCCTGTTATCGAGTGAACCTCCGCACCCGTCTCATGCAGTTTTTTTGCAACGGGATACGCTATCGCACAGCCTACTCCGCCGCCGACAACAGCAACTTTTTTAAGCCCCTGTGTTTTTGTGGGAACACCCAAAGGACCCACAAAGTCCGCAATGTAATCGCCCTCGTTTTTATGATTAAGCTTTTCCGTAGTCGCTCCGACAATCTGAAAAATTATCGTAACCGTTCCTTTTTCCCTGTCAAAATCGGCAATCGTAAGCGGTATTCTTTCGCCGTCCTCATCTGTGCGGAGAATGATAAACTGCCCCGGCTCTGCTTTTTTGGAAACGAGCGGAGCCTCTACCGTCATAAGAGTAACCGTAGGGTTAAGTTCTCTTTTTTCCGTAATTTTATACATGGTTTTATGACCTCCCAATCATCAATATTTCTATTATATCATATATTTTTCAATTTGTAAAGACGAAATAAATTTCTTTTTATGTATTTTTTTGTAATTTATTAAGAATAGCGTTAAGTTCATCAACACTCTCGGCAATATAATCGGCATTTGCGTTTTCAAGCTCGTTTTCGTCCGCAAAGCCGTATTTGACGCCTATACAAGGTATACCGCAAATATGGGCGGAAATGACGTCGAATTTTCTGTCGCCTATCATTATGACATTTTCTTTCGTGCCGAGCTTTGAAAGAGCATACTCAACAATCTCGGTCTTGTCCGTTCTTCTGCCGTCAAGTTCACTGCCAACCATTATCGAAAAATATTTTATAAGTCCGAAATGCTCAAGTATTCTTTTTGCATAAACAATCGGCTTTCCCGTAGCAAGGCAAATTTTAACTCCGCTTTTTTGAAGATTTATAAGCACATCCTCAATGCCGCCGTATACTCTGTTTTCAAAAAGCCCCGTAACGCTGAAACGTTCCCGATACTTTAAGAGCGCAAAATCAGCCTGTTCGTCTGTTAAGCAGTACATTTTTTTGAACATATCCCGAAGCGGAGGACCTATAAAAGCGTAAAGCTTTTTTTCGTCCGTTTCTTCTATTTTCAAAGCCTTAAGAGCATATTTTATACAATTTATAATCCCCTCTTTTGAATCCGTAAGAGTGCCGTCCAAGTCAAACAAAACTGCGTTAAGCAAAATTTCCGCCCCCTTTTAATTATATATTTTAACATAAAAATCCGTATTCGTCAATAAATTTTGTCAACTCTGTAAAACAACATACAATTCGACAATATAAGAGTTTATTTTAGTGCATTTTTCACAAAAAGCGAATTTGGCAATATTTTTTTCGGAAAAAGGCTTTATTTTTTTGCAAATTTATTGTATTATATAAGATAATGAATATTTTAACTTTATTATGTATGAGAGGAATGATTAATAAATATGAAAGAACTTCTACTCGGAAACGCCGCCGTTGCAAGAGGAGCATACGAGGCAGGGGTAAGCGTTGTTGCGTCATATCCCGGTACTCCCAGTACGGAGATAACGGAAAGCATCGTTAAATATCCCGAAATAAACGTACAGTGGTCGCCGAATGAAAAGGTTGCCGCAGAGGTTGCAATCGGTGCGTCAATTGCAGGCGCACGAAGTATGTCATGCATGAAGCACGTCGGAATGAACGTTATGGCTGACCCGATGTTTACGGTAAGCTATACCGGCGTAAACGGCGGGCTTGTTTTCTGTGTTGCCGACGACCCCGGAATGCACTCGTCTCAAAACGAGCAGGATTCCCGTCATTACGCAAAGGCTTCCAAAATCATGATGTTAGAGCCGTCCGACAGCCGTGAATGTAAGGAATTTACATATCTTGCATATGAATTGAGCGAGGAATTCGACACTCCCGTTATAATTCGTCTTTCCACAAGAGTTTCCCATTCGCAGGGGCTTGTCGAGCTTAACGATAAAACGGAATATGAATTAAAGCCGTATGAAAAAAATATAGGAAAATTCGTTATGATGCCTGCAAATGCCGTAAAAAGGCACGTCGTTGTGGAGGACAGAATCAAAGCGATAAAGGAATACTGCGAAACTTCCGCACTTAACAAGCTTGAGGATAACAAAAGCGAAATAGGAGTTATCACGTCGGGCATATCGTATATGTATGCAAAAGAGGCTCTCGGAAACAAAGCCGACTATTTAAAGCTCGGCGTTGTATATCCGCTCCCCGATAAGCTTATCGCCGATTTTTGCAAGGCGCACAAAAAAGTTTACGTTTTGGAAGAGCTTGACCCGTTCTTTGAAGAGCATATAAAATCTTTGGGCTGTGAAGTAATCGGCAAGGACGCTTTCACGCTTTTGGGCGAATATACGCCCGCTATGATAAAAAAAGCAATTTTGGGAATTGACAAACCCGAATTTGAAACGAGAGACGAGGAAATCCCCGTACGTCCTCCCGTTATGTGCGCAGGCTGTCCCCACAGAGGAACGTTTTACGTACTTAAAAAGCTCGGTCTTGTCGTAAGCGGAGACATAGGCTGTTATACCCTGGGCGCTGTTGCTCCCTTAGCAAGCGTTGACACAACCGTCTGCATGGGCGCAAGCGTAAGCGGCGCACTCGGCATGGCAAAGGCAAGAGGCAAGGAATTTAACAAAAAGCTTGTTTCCGTTATCGGTGATTCAACCTTTATTCACAGCGGTATAACGGGACTTATCGATATAGTTTACAACAAAGGCGCCAATACAATTATAATACTCGACAACTCGATAACGGGTATGACGGGTCATCAGGATAACCCCACAACGGGATATACAATAAGAAAAGAGCCGACAAAGCAAGTCAATCTCATTGCGCTTGCAAAGGCTGTCGGCGTTGAAAGAGTAAGAGTTGAGGATCCGTTTGACATAAAGGCATTTGAAAAAGCCGTAAAAGAAGAGCTTTTGGCTGATGAACCCTCCGTTATCATAGCGCAGAGACCGTGCGCACTTCTAAAAACCGTTAAATATACGGGAAAATGCAAAATCGGCGAAAACTGCCGCAAGTGCAAGCTTTGCATGAAGCTTGGCTGTCCCGCAATATCGGAGCATGACGGAATCGTGAAAATAGACCCCACGCAGTGCAACGGCTGCGGACTTTGCATAAATGTTTGTCCGTTCGGCGCAATAAGTAAGGAGGATTAGAAAAATGTCAAAGAATATAATGATTGTCGGAGTAGGCGGTCAGGGAACACTCCTTGCAAGCCGTATTCTCGGTCATGCGATATTAAACGAAGGCTATGACGTTAAGCTTTCCGAGGTTCACGGAATGAGCCAAAGAGGCGGAAGCGTTGTTACATATGTAAAATACGGAGACGAGGTTTATTCTCCGATTATAGGCGAGGGCGAGGCTGATATAATACTTGCTTTCGAGATGCTCGAAGCATACAGAGCGCTCCCCTACCTCAAAAAAGGCGGAGTTATGATTGCAAACACGCAGTTTATCAACCCCATGCCCGTTATAACGGGCGCAATGAGCTATCCCGAAAATATTGAGGAAAAGCTGAAAGCAAAGGTTAGACTTGTAAGCGCAGACGCACTTTCACTTGCAAAAGAAGCAGGCAATATAAAAGCCGTAAACGTTGTTCTTATCGGCGTTATGGCAAAGAACACAAATATAGCTTACGAAAAATGGATTGACGTTATAAAATCAACCGTACCCGAAAAGTTTTTGGACGTAAACCTAAAGGCTTTCGAGCTTGGATATAACTTATAGGAAGGACTGATACCGATGCCGATGTTTCAAAAAGAAATCGAATGTATGAACAGAGACGAGCTTAAAAAGCTCCAAAGCGAAAGACTTGTAAAGCAAGTTAAAAGAATGTACGAAAATGTTAAGCTTTTCAAGGAAAGAATGGACGAATTGGGCTTAAACCCCGAAGATATAAAGGGTATTGAGGATTTGCCGAAGCTTCCGTTCTCTTATAAAAAGGATTTGAGAGACTATTATCCGTACGGACTTTTTGCAGTACCGCTTAAGGATATAGTGAGAGTACACGCGTCAAGCGGTACAACGGGAAAACAGATTGTTGTAGGATATACAAGGCATGACCTTGATATGTGGTCGGACTGCTTTGCCCGTCAGCTTACGGCGGCAGGCGCAACGGACGAAGATTTCGTCCAGGTTTCGTACGGCTACGGACTTTTCACGGGCGGCTTGGGCGCTCATGACGGCACGCAGAAAATCGGCGCAACCGTTATACCCACGTCAAGCGGAAATACGCAGAGACAGATTCAGACAATGATAGATTTCGGCACAACCCTGCTTTGCTGTACGCCGTCTTACGCAATGTATCTGGGCGAAACAATAGCCGAAATGGGCGTTAAGGATAAGCTTCACTTAAAGGCAGGTATTTTCGGCGCAGAGCCTTGGACGGAGGATATGCGGCACGCTATCGAAAATTTGCTCGGCATAAAGGCTTACGACATATACGGCTTAAGTGAAATTATGGGTCCCGGCGTTGCATACGAATGTGAATGTCAGAATGGTATGCACGTAAACGAGGATATGTTTATTCCCGAAATAATTGACCCCGACACGGGAGAGGTTCTCCCCGAAGGTCAGTCGGGCGAACTTGTTTTCACAACGCTCACAAAAGAGGGCTTTCCGCTGATAAGATACAGAACGAGAGATATCTGCTCTCTTAATTACGAAAAATGCAAATGCGGAAGAACGTTTGTAAGAATGAATAAGCCTACGGGCAGAAGCGACGATATGATGATTATAAGAGGCGTAAACGTATTCCCGTCGCAGATTGAAGAGGTACTCCTAAAAATCGGCGGAGACGTAACGCCAAACTATCTCATTCTCGTCGACAGAAAGAACAATACCGATACGCTTGAGGTTCAGGTTGAAATGTCCGAAACGCTCTTTAATGATGAAATGAAATCTATCGCCGCTGTTGAAAGCAACATAAAAGAAAAGCTTCGCAGTGTTCTCGGACTTTCGGCAAAGGTTACGCTTGTAGGACCGAAAACTATTACGAGAAGCGAAGGCAAGGCAAAGCGAGTTATAGACAACCGCCATCTTGTTGACTAAAATGGCTTGTGCTTTACGGCACGGAAAGGAATGGTAAAATTATGTTTGTAAAACAAATTTCTGTTTTTGTTGAAAATAAATCGGGAAAGCTTGTTGAAATTATCGGAATACTTGCAAAAAGCAATATCGATATAAGCGCGCTACTACCGATTTCGGTATTTTAAGGCTTATCGTAAACGACCCCGAAAAGGCAAAGGCGGCTTTAAGAGAACACGGCATGGTTGTTAAAACGACCAATGTTATCGCTCTTGCGATTCCCGACGAGCCGGGCGGTCTTGTAGGCGCGCTCGATATCTTAAAGGAAAACGGCGTCGCTATAGAATATATGTATGCTTTTGTCGGAAAGAGCGACAAGGGCGCAATGGTTATTCTTAAAACAGACGACCCCGACACCGCCGTTAAGGCTCTCGAAAAGGCAGG
>USLP01000066.1 GCA_900555525.1 uncultured Eubacteriales bacterium | reverse complement strand
GCGGCGTTTCTTGTGTTTTCTTCTTTTTACACCGTATCGGCATATAAGACCGAGGGACTCGGGGATTATTGGTATACGGAGGATTTCGACAACTGGGATAAATCGGAAATAAAGAACGATGACGAAATACGCTTAAACGCAATATCGAAAAATGATTTTTCCGATTTGGACGTTGATATTACGAGAATTGCGCTTTCCAACGACAATGACGACGCCTTGAAAATTATGGGTTTTTTCAGAGGTATCGGAGTGTTATCGAAGGATTACCGTGTCTATGACGTTATAACCCGTGTACAGGCGGCGGATATTATTGCAAAGCTTTTGGCATATAAGGACGACCTCGGCTTATACAGCGGAACGGTATTTTCCGACGTTTCGGATAAGGATTTCGCGTCGTCCTCGATAAGCTATGTTCACGCAAGAGGCATTATGAACGGTACGTCTGCCGATATATTTTCCCCGAACGAGTATTTTTATTACGACCATGCGCTTGCCTCATTGGTTAGAATGCTCGGCTACGAGGTTAAGGCGCAGGCGAAGGGCGGCTATCCCATAGGATATAAGCTTGCGGCAAACGATTTGGGAATATTAAATTCGACGAATAAATCGTCAAACACAGACCTTGTGGGCATGGGCGCATTTTGCACAATGCTTTTCAATTGCTTGGAAATACCGATGATAGACAGCTATTCCTATTCGTCCGATATAGATATATCGGGCTCAAACAGCCGTACAATTCTTACCGACTGCCTGAAAATGACGAAAACCGAGGGCATACTTAACGCTGTTGAAAATCTTGATCTTTACGGCAAGGGTGAAAATCTTGACAGCGATGTAATAGAAATTGACGGTGTAAAATATAAGATAGAATCAAAGGAATATAAGAAATTTTTCGGAATGAAGGTTGAAATGTTTACAAGCCTTGAAAAGGGCAGAGAAACAGCAAGGGTTTATTATCTCACTCCGTCAAAAAACGTTAAAAAAACAACGCTTTATGCGTCGGATATAAGCTTTAAATCCTCCTCCGTTATTGCAAAAAAGGCGAAAAACGGAGAAAAGGAGCAGGAATTTAAGCTTTCGGGCAATAAAAAGATTTTGTATAACGGAAGCGTTATGGCGGAGCTTACACAGAATATTATGCCGAAATGCGGCAGGCTCGCGCTTATTTCAAACGAAAACAAAAGCTATTATGACACGGTTATAATTTATGATTACAGCGGCTTTGTTGTAAACGGCGTATCCGATACGCGTATACTTTTTAAATACAACGATACGATAAATATTGACGGAAAAGAGAAAAGCTATATAGAAATAAAGGAAAATACACCGTATTCAATTTTGAAGGATGGAGAATTTATAAGCCTTTCCGATGTGAAAAAGGACGGAGCGGTATTTATTGCATACAATCCCACGAACGGGTTTATAATGGAATACAGCGAGGACAGCATTGAGGGAGAGATAACGGAAATAAGAAACAATCCGTACAGAGTAATGATAGAAGACGAGCTTTACGAGGTGGAAAACAGCTATCTTAAGCTTTGCGATTCCAATGCCAAGGATACCGCAAAAATCGATTTCGGAGTTTTTGCACGCTTTGTATTAAGTCCGTTTGGAACTGTTGTCGGAATTTTAGACGCGGAGGAAAAGGAATTTGAATACGGATATGCTCTGGGCATTTTGGCGGCTGATAAATTTGACCCCGACAATGTTCGTATAAAGCTGTTTTCGTTTTCAAGCAATTCCGTAAAAGAGCTTTCATTTAAGGATAATATCACGCTTAACGGCATAAAAACCACGCCTAAAGCCGTTTATAATGAGCTTAAAACAAAAATAACCCAATATCCCGAAAAATTCAGGCAAAAAAATATGACGGACGATGAAATCGCCGAGATACGCAATAATCCTCCGATTATAAAATATAAAACGTACAAAAAGGATATTATAAATGAAATAGTAACGAATATAATTGACAAATCGGACGATGAAACGCTTCAAAACACAAATATCGTGCGCCACAGAAAATATGCGCAGCGAAGATGCTTTCAGCAGTATAAAACGCTCGGAAGAGAGATTCTTTTTACCGAGAGCAGCACATATGCTTTGAAAATACCCGACAGCTTAAATGAAAAGGACTTTATTTCGGGACGAGTGAGCAGGACTTTACCTGCCGGCAACGATACCGATATAATGGTTTCTTCTTATGACAGCGACGAGTTTGACGTTCCGAAGATTGTTATTTGGTTCGGCTCGGGCGGCGGACAGCTTAAAACGAGCAATTCCGTTATGATGGTTGAAAGCGTCTCAAGGGGTATAAATTCGGACGGCGACAACAGCTATATTATAAACGGTATGTCGGCGTCAAAGGGCGCGCTTTCGCTTTTGGCGGAGGACGACGATGAGCTTAACGCAAAAATCGAAAACCTCAAAAAAGGCGATATAATAAGCTGTGCGGTAAGCGATTCAAACGTTGTAACGGGAATAAACATAAACGCAAGCTACGGAATTACCGATATTTATACCTTTAAGGATAATTTGGTATATGACAATAAGGAGGTATTGTTCGGCGAGGTCGGTGCGATTAACGAGACATATATAAAGCTAAAATCCTACAAGCAGGGAGCCATTGCCGAGTCTGTAAACCAGACTGTTAAAAATACGAGGTATCTCATATATGATGGCAATGAGATGAAGCAGGGTACGTATGCGGATATTGAAGCGGGTGATTTATTGTTCATGCAGTTATACCTTACAAATATGGAGGACGTGCTTGTGTATAAGAAAAATTAACAAAATACCAAAAACCGATAGAAAACGGCTATCGGTTTTTGTGCTTGATATGACGCGGAGGTGTACTTGAAAAATGATGCTTAAGCTTATAGTGGTGGATGATGAAAGAAATGCTGCGGAGCTTGTTGTAAGGTGTCTGGAAAAATCAAATCTTAATTTAAAAACGGTCGGTATTTTTGAAAGCGCACCCGAAGCGCTTGAATATATAAAACACAATACCGTGGATATTGTGCTTACCGATATAAAAATGCCTGAAATGGACGGTCTTACTTTTTTGGAAATTTTAAGCGAGAATTATCCGTCCGTAAAAACCGTTGTTTTCAGCGGGTTTGATGATTTCAACTTTGCAAAAAGAGCCCTTTCCTTCGGTGTATGCGATTATCTTTTAAAGCCTATTGTTTTAAAAGAGCTTTTTGAGTGCTTAAAAAAGGTTTCAAAAAGAATTACGGCAGAAAAGCGTATAGACGAAAATGAAACGCTGACGGAGGCGCAGGAGGCGTTTATAAACGATATTGCCATGGGAACGGAAAGGGATTTTAACGATTACTCCGTAAGGTTTGACCTGATGAATTTTCCGTTTACAAAGGATAAATCGGGCGGAGCCGTTATAACGGTTAAGGTGTCCGAGAAAACAACGAACGCAAGCTGGAAGTATCCTAAAAGCACTGTTCCGACAGCCGTAATGAACATTATCGAAAAATATACGCCCGATACATATTTGTATTATATGGGTATGATGAAAAACACTCTCAAATTTGTTGCGGTCGGCGAAAAGAATAAAATCGATACCGCCCTTTTGGAAAAGGAAATAAAAAACAAGCTGGAAATGGATACGCATATTGAAATTCTTTTTGTATTCAAAACGCTTTGGGATATGGCGCAGGGGTATTCGAAGAATGTTTCGTCGGGAGAAAAGCTTGCTTTTTATGCTTCTCAGGTTGTTATGGGCAACAATGAAAAAGCGGAAATGCTGCTTTCCGAGATTATGAAGGAATGTCCCGAAGACAGCCGTGAAAAATTTATAGAACAGCTTAAAAAAGTTTTGTCATATAACGAAGCGGAAAAGCTTAATTTAAAAGATTTGTCGGAAAAAGAAAGCGATGACAGAACTATAATATCCGCAAAGCAGTATATAAAGAAAAATTATATGAAGGATATAACAAGAGATGATGTTGCCGATGCCGTATTTATGAATTCTTCGTATTTCAGCCGATATTTCAGCCGAAAAATGGGCATAAGCTTCTATGATTATCTTGTTAAAATAAGAATGGAAAAGGCAAAGGATTTGCTTCTAACACAGATTAAAATAGGCGATATAAGCAGAAAAGTAGGCTATCAATACCCGAAATATTTCATAAAAAATTTTAAGAAATATACAGGCTATACCCCGTCCGATTACAGAAAATATGTTTTGCAGATTGAGGAAAGCGTAAATGAAGAATAATTTTTTCCATAAAATCAAAAATTCCGTAAAAAACAGGAGTATGCTTACGAAAAATTTCTTTCGCCTGCTCGCTTTCGTTTTTGTTGTCATTTTCGGCTTTTCGGTTTACACATTTTCCGTTACAAAATCAAAAATTAACGGCGAATATCTTCAAACCGCAAAAAATGACGTGCAGAAAATAAGCGTTGTAACAGATACGGGCTTATCGGAGCTTTTCTCCGTTGCGCCCCAGCTTGCCGCAGGCGACAATTACAAAATAATCATGACGTCCGACAATGCGCAGGAGCTTTTTTATGATAAAATCGGAATTGCGATAAAGGAAAAAATAGACGCATATCCGATTCTTTATTCATACGTTCATTCGATAGATATATATTTTGAGCAGTCGGACTGGTTTTATTCAACCTTTGGATATTCTTCCGGCGTAAGACCGAGCTGGCTCAATGATTATAAAACCATGGGAAAAGAAAAATCAAAAATTGTTTTCGGCAAGGCTTCGAGCGGATATCCGTATCTTATAACCTATATTTATAAGCTGAATTACGCAGGCTGTGATTCCGCCGTTGCCGTAACGCTGAATGTGCGGGATCTTTCGTCTGTCATAAACAGAGGAATTGTGTCAAATCAGCAGGCATACATAATTTCGGATAATAAAATAATATATGAGAAAAACATTTCGGAGTATATGGCGGACGTTTCCGAGCGTGAGATTTTAAAACAAATAGCCGAAGAAAACGAAAACCCTCTTATTTTTAAATTTTCCGATAAATATTATTCGTTTGCGTCATTTAAGAGCGGACAGTTTGACTGGGATTATTGGTGTATAACCGAGCTTAAGGATTATAATGATAAGATGAGCCTTCAAAAGTATATGTTTCAGCTCATATTAATTTTTGCGATTATTTCGTCTGTTTTGGTAACGTTTTTCTTTAGCTTGAGCATTTATAAGCCCGTAAGAGCGCTCGTCAATTTTGTTGATAATACGGAGGAAACTCCCGAACTTTCAAATCTGGACGGCGAAGAAGTTAAGTATATAGCGGAAAAAATCCGAAATATGCTGGAGCAGAGCGGAAAACTCAAAAATGAACTCGATACGCAGATTAAGGCTCTTAAGGAAACGGAGATAACAGCCCTTAAAATGCAGATAAACCCGCATTTCCTTTTCAATACGCTTAATCTTATAAATCTTCATCTTTCCGACAAATACGGCTTTGACTACAGCGGAAACAATATGATAAGCAGCTTAAGCGCAGTTTTGAGATATACATTTGCAACCGAAACAAATACAGTCCCCGTGGAAAAGGAGATAAAAAACCTGGGAAGCTATACGGAGATTTTAAAAGAACGCTACAGCGGACGTTTTGAAATTTCATATGAAATTCCGCCCGAAATAAACGGCTGCAAAATACCCGTCATGACATTTCAGCCGATAATAGAAAATTCCGTTTACCACGGCTTTAAAAAGAGTACGGAAAATAAAATAGTAAGCGTGAAAATAAGCGGATTTATAAAGAACGAAACGCTATATTTTGTCATTTCGGATAACGGTTGCGGTATTGAGGAGGGCAAGCTTAAGGAACTCAATGAAAGCCTAAAAAGCCCGTCGGAGCTGAAGTCTGCACATATAGGACTGTATAACGTAAATCGGCGCATAAAGCTGATTTACGGCGAAAATTACGGTATAAATATAACCTCAAAAGAGGGTAAGGGAACCGTTATAATCCTCACTTTTCCCAATCGGTAACAGATAGACAAATGAAGTAACAAAATATGAGTTGAAAACCCCTCGGAAATATTTTATAATATATATAAGAAATATATAAGAAATATTTTTGGGGGGCGACTTTTTGAATAACGTACATCAAACATCAAAACAGCTTGAAAAAGCAAGGAAATTAGCCGCAGTAAGAGATAATTTTGAACTTACGCTTTTGGCTGTTCCGGGCATTTTGGCCCTTTTTATTTTTTGTTATATGCCGATGTTCGGCGTTGTTATAGCATTTAAAAAATTCATTCCGAAAAAAGGAATATGGGGAAGTCCGTGGGCGGGGCTTTCAAACTTTGAATTTTTCTTCGGTTCGCAGGACGCATGGAGAGTTACGAGAAACACCGTGTGCTACAGCCTTACGTTTATGATTGTTACGCTTGTATGCGCTGTTTTTGTCGCAATTCTGCTTTTTAATTTAAGAAACCGAGCGGCGCTTAAAGCCTACAATACAATAATGATTCTGCCGAACTTTCTTTCAATGGTACTTATTGCGTTTATCGTATACGCATTTTTAAACCCTGTTTCGGGTATGCTCAACAATGTTTTATCCGCGCTCGGCGGTTCGGGAAATACGGATTGGTACAGTATTCCCGAAGCGTGGCCGTTTATCCTCGTTTTTGTGAATACGTGGAAAAGCGTGGGAATGAACTCTATAATTTATTATGCGGCTCTTATGGCAATTGACGATTCGCTTTTTGAGGCGGCGGTACTTGAGGGCGCAAACAAATGGCAGCAGACCGTAAACATTTCCATACCGCACCTTATCCCGATAATGACGATAACTACCATTTTGGCGATGGGAAGTATTTTTTCGGGAGATTTCGGGCTTTTCTATCAGATACCCCGAAACGTAGGAACGCTTTATCCGACTACCGATATCATAAACACATATACCTTCCGCGGACTTATGGGAGGAAATATGGAGGTTTCGGCGGCTGTCGGTCTGATGCAGTCGGTTATAGGGCTTGTTATGGTTGTGGGGACGAATCTTATAGTAAAGAAAATAAGTCCCGAAAACAGCTTGTTTTAGGAGGCGCGCAATGAATAAACATAAAAAGAAATTTTCCTGGGGACAGCTGATTCTTAACATATTTTTTATACTGACCTCAATTACATACGTTTTGCCGATGCTTTTGGTTATCTCTATATCGTTT
>USLP01000065.1 GCA_900555525.1 uncultured Eubacteriales bacterium | reverse complement strand
GGACGGCGGCTATAGCTATGAAGCGATACTTAAGCATTTTTATACGGGCTCGTATATTGTAAGAAATTAACGAAAGGACAGACAATTTTGAGAACGGAAGATTTTAACTACGATTTGCCCGAAGAACTGATTGCGCAAACCCCACTTGCGGACAGAACTTCGTCAAGAATGCTCGTTATACGCAGGAAAACGGGAGAGCTTTTTCATAAACATTTTTATGATCTTACGGATTATCTGAAAAAAGGCGATGTCCTCGTTTTTAATGACACAAAGGTAATCCCCGCACGTCTTATCGGAGTTAAGGACGGCGGTACGGCGACGGTTGAAGTTCTTCTTTTAAAGCGTATTTCAATCGATACATGGGAGGCGCTTTTAAAGCCTGCAAAGCGCATACCGATAGGCGGAAAAGTAATTTTCGGAGATAATGAGCTTACGGCGGAGGTTATCGGGATAAAGGACGACGGCGAAAGAATTGTAAAATTCAGCTATGACGGCGTTTTTGAAGAAATTCTTGACAGGCTCGGCAATATGCCTCTTCCGCCTTATATAAAAGAAAAACTTAAGGATAAAAACCGTTACCAGACGGTTTATGCAAAATATGACGGCTCGGCGGCGGCGCCTACGGCAGGACTGCATTTCACAAAAGAATATATGCGGAAAATCAGAGAAATGGGTGTTGAAATCGCATTTGTAACACTGCACGTCGGCTTGGGAACGTTTCGCCCCGTGAGCGCCGACGATATTTCGGAGCATAAAATGCACACGGAGCATTATATTGTAACGAAAGAAACAGCGGATATTATAAATAAGGCAAAAGCGGAGGGCAGACGTGTAATCTGCGTCGGCACAACTTCGTTGCGTACGCTTGAAGCGTCGGCACAGGCTAACGGCGGAAAAGTTGCGCCCGGAAGCGGAGATACCGACATTTTCATTTTCCCCGGTTACAAATTCCTTGTTACGGACGCGCTTATCACGAATTTTCACTTGCCGAAATCCACACTTATAATGCTTGTTAGCGCACTTTATTCAAAAGAGGGAATATTAAAAGCATACAATGAAGCCGTAAAAGAGCGTTACCGCTTCTTTTCGTTCGGCGATTGCTGTTTCATAGAATAGAAAATATTTATATTATACATATATTATATTGGCGAAACACGCAATATGGTATGTAATAAAAGTAAAAAAGGTGATTAATATGGCAAAAATAACAGCTACAATTACGATTGACAGCGATATTAAAGCACAGGCACACACAGCGATTTATTTTGAGAGCACAGAAAGGCTTAAAACATGATATATCTTGATAATGCGGCGACTGAACCCGTTTTTGGCGCAGTTTCCGACAGAATGTATGAAATATTAAAAAACGAATTTGGAAATCCGTCTTCTCTCCATAATATGGGAATGAGGGCGGAAAATATTATAGAGGACGCAAGAGAAGAAATTGCGGATTCCATAAAGGCGCGACCCGATGAAATTTACTTTGCTCCGAGCGGTACAATGGCGGATAATACCGCGGTTTTGGGTTATCTGCGCCGTAATGTCCATTCGGGAAAGCAGGTTATGATTTCCTCGGTTGAGCATCCTGCGGTCTATAATATAATTCCCGTACTTAAAAATATGGGATATGAGGTTTTGGAAATTCCGATAAAGGATTTTTGCCTTGATTATGATTTTATAGAACACAATCTCTCCGAAAATACGGCTTTGATAAGCTGTATGGCGGTAAATAACGAGACGGGGACGCAGTTTGATATAAGAAAAATTAAGGATATTATAACGAAAAAGAATTTGAAAACGGTTGTTCATTCCGACTGCGTTCAGGCATATATGAAAACCGATATAGATATACGCTCGTTCGGTGCGGATATGATTAGCCTTTCCGCTCACAAAATCGGAGGTCCCAAAGGAATCGGCGTTTTTTATATGAAAAAGGGACTTTTTGCCGAACCGCTTTATGTCGGAGGCGGTCAGGAAAGAGGACTTTTTTCGCAGACGGAGGCTGTTCATAATATAGCGGGCTTCGGTCTTGCGGTGAAAATCAACCGTGAAAATGATTTTGTGGCGCATACAAAGGAGCTTTCCAAGCTTTTCTATGAAAATCTTGACCCAAAAATCACTGTAAATTCAAAAAACAGCGTTTCGGGAATTATAAATATTTCCGTTGGAATAAGGTCTGAAATCGCCTTGCATATGCTTGAAGCAAAAGGAATTTACGTTTCTTCGGGAAGCGCCTGCTCGCAGAAAAAGGGCGAGCGTTCGCGAGCGCTTAAAAATTTCGGAATCCCCGTAAAGCTTCAGGACACGGCTCTGCGCATCTCAATCGGCTACCATAATACAAAAGAAGATATTTTATCCGCCGTCAGCGCAATAAACAAGCTATAAAAGTATTATAAAAAATTCGCCGAGAGGCTCTCTCGACGAATTTTTTTATATTTCACTTATTCAAGCTCTGTACCATTGTCCAAATACTCTGCAATTCCGTTTTCCAAATCTACTCTAACTTTATATCTTTTTAAAGGATTTTCCGGGTTGTTTTGAAGTCTGCCCGTTTCTGTAAAATAAAGATATTTTTCTTCATTGTCAAGTTCAAAATCTTTAAATGAGCTGTAATCATATTTGAATTGTTCGTTAAGAAGCTTTGTACCGCCGTTTTTATAAAGAATTTTAAAGCGGTACATATTTCCGTGAGGCGTTCCTGCCTGATAACCGTAAATTATCATGCAATCCTTTGTTTCCTGCATATATACTGTCCGCCAATATATACTGTTCAGCGCTTCCAGAACACGTTCTTCAAATGTAATAATACCCGTTACGTTTTTATGAAGCCTGCTTTGAGGCGCATTTTTGTAAAGGCGCAAAAGCATTATATAAACTTGCTCGAAGGTTATATTTTCATTCGGACGCAGTTCGCCGTTTGCGTTCCCTTGTATAACCTTCCAAGCCGTGAGAGCCGCCGCCGCTTGAGTTTCTCCGTAATAAAAGTCATATTCCAAATCTTTCCAATCGGAATACGGCGATTTATACGATTCGTTATCCGTCTCTGTAACGAGCTGTGCATATTTTACTTTTGTTTCATAATCTTTTGAATAAAGCAGATACGCTTTGTAAAGCGCTTTTACAGCGTCCTTGCGTGTGATATAATCATCAGGCTTATAAAGTCCGTTTTGAGTATAATCGAATTTCATATCCATTACTTTTGCCGTGCAAGCCTGTACAATGGGCGAATTATATCTTGGCGCGTCATAAAAAGGCGAGGTTTGTGATTCTGCCGTTTGAAAACGCATCGCTATCATATCCGAAAGGCTGTATTCGGCTTGAAATTCAATAAAAGAAACAAGCATTTCGGCGAATTGGTTTCTCGTAACGTTTTGGGTTAAATCATCAATTTCTATATACGGTTTGATAAATTGTATATTAACGGCTTCGTCAACCTCGGGCTTTGCCCAGTCGGAAACCTTTGTATATTCGGCGAATACTGGCTGTATTCCCGTAAACATAAGCGCTGCGCAAAGCAAGCAGATAATTTTTTTCATTTTGTGTCCTCCTTTGGTGGTTATACTCATATTATAATATAAATATTATAGTCTGTCAAGAAAATTTTGGATATTTAATCGGAATATCCAGCGCAATAAACAAGCTATAGGAGTATTATATCCGACACGTCCTCGCGGCGGCAAAGTATAAGATTGCTCTTTTTGTGGAGTTTTGTCGGCTCGAAGAGGAAAATCGTCTTTTTAGCATTTTCCATTACGGCTTTGCGCACGGAGGTTTGGCTCTCGTAATCGTCGGAAATTATCCCGTCATCGGAATAAGCAAGTGCGGATAAAAATGCAACGTCAACGCTTATGTTTCTTAAATACCGCTCTGCCTCATATCCTGTCAGGCACATATCAAATTCATCATAATTACCGCCCGCAAGCACGGTCGGAATATGAAAACGGGACGCATACAAAAGCGTCTGAACGGAGTTTGTTACGAGCCTGATATTTTTGTATTCCGCAAGAATCGGCGCAATATACATACAAGTTGACGAGCTGTCCAAAAAAACAAAAAGATTGTCGGAAAGATATTTTCTTGTCTTTTCGCTTAATTTCTTTTTTTCGTCTTCTTTAAGATACCGCCGAAGCTTTATCGGCGTTTCGGAGATTTTCTGCGTACCTACTGCGCCCCCGCGGTAACGCTTTAAAAGACCGTTTTCCTCCAAAAGCTTAAGGTCGCGCCTAATCGTCATTTCGCTTGCAAAAAACTTTTTCGCCAAATATGAAACGTCTGCCCGTTCCTCTTTTTTTAAAAGCTCCAGAATTTCCGTTTGACGTTCGTTTATTTCAATATCGTATTTCATTTTTTTCACCCTTTTTGTATGTTTGAATAAATGTTCGATTATAAACATTGCGAACATTTGTTGACAAAACAAGCTGCCTGTGATATACTTTTATTATACTAAAAAAAGAAAGAGATGTCAACGAAAAATGAATATTTATTACAGAATAATTGCGGAAATATTCGGAGTTTTGGGAATTACCTCAAGTATAATAAGCTTCCAGTGCAACAAGCACGGAAAAATCATGCTGTTTAGAACATTGAATGAATTTTTGTTTGCGATTCAGTATATTATGCTCGGTGCATATACGGGAGCGGCAATGAATATTGTCGGCTGTGTACGAAATGAAATTTTTGCATATCAGGTAAAAAAAGGAAAAAGCACAAACCTTGTGAGATTTATTTTCTCGGCTTTGTTTCTCGTTTCGGGGTTGCTTACGTGGGGCGGCGCAAAAAGTATTCTTATAATTTTTGCGAAAATCACCTCTACATATGCCTACGGGAGCGAAAAAACAAGAAATATCCGCCTTCTGATTCTCACAACCTGTACATGCTGGCTCATATATAACGCATTTGTAGGCTCCGTAACGGGCGTACTTTGCGAAACTTTTACGCTTGCATCAATCATCTTGGGAATTATAAGATTTGACATTATGAAGAAAAGAGAAGCATGAATAACACAGTATAAAAAACAAAAAAAGCGCCTTTTTGCGGCGCTTTTTGGCGTCCCCGAGACGAATCGAACGTCCGGCCTGCTGCTTAGGAGGCAGCCGCTCTATCCTACTGAGCTACGGAGACAAATAACTATATTATTATATAATATTTTCGCGGTTTTGTCAAGCGTTTTGATGAAGAAAAAGGGAAAACAAAAAAACAATTCTCATAAAGATTGACAAAATCGAAAAAATGTGCTACTATACAATTGTAAAAAGATGTAAAAAATTTAAACAATCATAAAATTTTGTCTATTTACATTTATTTGCCTCAAATGTATAATAATATAAAAAGGAGGAATACTTATGAAAACATATTCAAAAATTTCAATAGCTGTTTCGGCTGTGCTTATTATTATTATGGGCGCTGTGGTGCTTTTTAACCCTGCGGCAACGCTTGTTTCGCTGTCGTGGCTTATCGGAATTATGACGCTTATTTCGGGAATTGCCGTTTTGGTATTCTATTTTTCGGCGGCAATGGGAATGATAGGCGCAGGCACGGTTTTGTTCACGGGAATTGCAGATGTCATTATGGGACTTGTTTTTTTGAATCACGGGTGGTTTATGGCGGAAATTCTTACCTTTATCGCAGGCTTGTGGCTCACCGTTTTCGGTATTGAGCGGTTTATACGTTCGTTTGATTTGAAAAAGCTGTATTACGATAAATGGTGGCTTACCATGCTGGTAGGTATCGCTTGCTTTGTACTCGGCGTTATGTCGATGATAACTCCGATAACGGGCGCAATTCTTGTGTCGGTTGTTTTGGGACTCGGATTTATTATACACGGTGCGGCGCTTTTCACGTTTTTGTATATAATAAGAAAATCACAAGAGGAATTTTAGTATGATTACAGACCCGAAAACGGGACTTACGGAAAACGAAGTAAAAAACAGGAAATCGGAGGGGTTTACAAATGAGTGTCCCTCCGATAACTCATATTCTATACCTCATATTATAAGAAAAAATGTTTTTACGTATTTCAATATAATATTTTTTATATTTGCCGCAGTTTTGGCGGTGCATAAGTCGTATAACAATCTTACGTTTTTGGGTGTTGTTTTTTCCAATACGATTATAGGAATATTTCAGGAAATAAAGTCAAAGCGTGCGCTTTCAAAGCTTAATTTTATGACGTCCCCCGAATCGAAAGCCATACGGGAGGGGAAAACCGTAACGGTTAAAAACGACGAGCTTGTTTTGGACGATATAATAATTTTGGAATCGGGAAAACAAATTCCAGCGGACGCAGTTGTCTGTGAGGGCGAAATTTTTGTAAACGAATCGCTCCTTACGGGAGAGCAGGACGAAATTCAAAAAAACGAGGGAGATAAGCTTTTGTCGGGCAGTTTTGTCGTTTCGGGGAAATGCCGTGCCTGCCTCACAAGCGTGGGAAAAGAAGCATTTTCGCAAAAGCTTTCTCTGGACGCAAAAAAAGCGAAAAAGCAAAAGCGAACGGGCATGATTCGCTCGCTTAATATACTTATCATCATAATCGGAATTGTGATTATACCGTTTTCCGCAATAATGTATATGAATCAGCATTTTACGCTTGGGCTGTCCTCACGTGAAAGCGTTGAAAATACGGTAGCCTCCGCGATAGGCATGATTCCCGAAGGACTTTATCTTTTGACAACCATTGCCCTGTATGCAAGCACGGTGCGCCTTGCGAAGAAAAAAACGCTCGTTCATGATATGAAGTGTATAGAGGCTCTTGCGAGAGCCGATGTTTTGTGCGTTGATAAAACAGGCACGATAACGGAACCCGATATGGTGCTTGATGAAATAATAAGCGTGTCAAACGAATTTTCGGAGGATATGCTTAAGGATTTCGTTTTTTCCTCCGATACCGAAAATTTAACGCTCCTTTCGCTGAAAAATTATTTTGAGGGCGAAAAGTGCGGAAAATCGCCGATACGAAAAAAAGAATTTTCCTCCGCATACAAATTCAGCGCAGTATCGTTTGAAGACGGCACGTATATTTTGGGCGCTTATGAAATACTCTTTAAACAGGGGATAAAAGAGTATGACGATATGATTAAAAGCTATCAGAAATCGGGTAAGCGAATTTTGGTTTTTGCCCGTGCGCAGGGGACTTGCGATGAAATATTTTCATCTGCCGTTTTGCCCGATAACCTCGATTTGCTTGCGGTAATTGCGCTGTTTAACCCCGTACGGAAAAGTGCGGAAAAAACTTTTTCGGATTGTAAAAACGACGTGATATTCTT
>USLP01000064.1 GCA_900555525.1 uncultured Eubacteriales bacterium | reverse complement strand
CTGCCGTAGGTTCGATTCCTATCAAGCGCGCCAAAAAAAGCACACCTTCTCGGGCGTGCTTTTTCTTTTTACAATTCGAACGATTCTTTCAGATATTTCAGTGTGTTCGGAGTTTTTTCAAGATTTGAAAGAAGATATTTTTCGCAAAGGGCGAAAAGCTCGCTTTCATTTTCATTTGATATTCTAAAGGAAATAAAGCCTTTAGTATCCGACATAAGAATATGCTTAACGCTCAAAAATACGGGATAGCTTACCGTTACCGCGTCCTCCGAAAAGGTTTTGCACTCCGAGCAGATAAAGCAGTTTTCCGAAAAATCAAACGCTATGCCGTTTTCCTTTGTAAGCTCGTTTCCGCAGGCGGGACATTCGTAAATTTCGGGCGCGCCTCCCATAATCTGACACAGCTTCATTTCAAATGCGCTTTTTATAAGCGTATAGCTGTTTTTCGCCTTTGCGGTCGCATAAAGCGTATTCAAAGACAGCCGAAACAGCTCCTCGTCCGGCTGATTTTCGCATCCGCACATTCCGATACATTCCAATATGTAACATCCGAGCGCAAGAGCCTTTATATCCTTTCTTATATCAAAAAAGTCGGTTATGATACCACATTCTCTCACGGTATACATATTTTTCCCCTCGGTTAGGATATATTCGCCAAGGCAAAAGGTGTTAAGCCCTGCAAGGTCTGTGCGTTTTAGGCTTTTCGCCCCCTTTGCGCACACCTTTATAATCCCCAGCTTATCCGTATAAACCGTTACGATTTTATCAGCCTCGTTATAGCTTACCTCGGAAAGAACAATACCTCTGACTGTTAAAAATTCCATTTTGTTCACCCTTTCATAGTAAGAGAAATACGTCCGCTCTTTGCATCAACGCTCAATACCTTTGTTTTTACGACCTGTCCGACCTTAAGAACCTCTGACGGGTGCTTTATATACTTATCGGAAATCTGCGAAATATGAACAAGTCCGTCATGATGAACGCCGATGTCTACAAATGCGCCGAAATCGACAACATTTCTGACCGTTCCCGTTATTTCCATGCCCTCTTTCAAATCCTTAAGCTCCAAAACATCACTGCGGAGAAGCGGAGGCGGAAGCTCGTCTCTTATATCGCGTCCGGGCTTTGCAAGCTCTTTTATAATATCCTTTAATGTCGGAAGTCCTATTTCAAGCTTTTCGGCAAGCTTACTTTCTCCCATAAGCTTAACCTTGCTTTCGATTAAAGCCGTATTTTCATTCTTTATATCGTCGGGACTGTAGCCCAAATATGAAAGAAGCTTTGTGCAGGCGTCGTAACTTTCGGGGTGAACGCCCGTATTGTCAAGTATATTTTTGCCGTTTTGTATACGCAGAAAGCCTGCGCACTGCGTGAACGCTTTAGGTCCCAGCTTTGAAACCTTTAAAAGCTGTTTGCGCTCCGTAAATTCTCCGTTTTGCTCACGGTATTCAACTATATTTTTCGCAACCGTCGCATTAAGACCCGAAACATATCCCAAAAGCGACGGCGACGCCGTATTGAGGTCTACCCCAACCTTGTTTACGCAGTCCTCAACAACGTTTCCCAAAGCCTCGGAAAGCCTGTTTTGGGGCATATCATGCTGATACTGCCCTACCCCGATTGCTTTGGGGTCTATTTTTACAAGCTCCGCCATAGGGTCCTGCAAGCGTCTGCCGATTGAAACGGCGCTTCTTAACGAAACATCAAACTGCGGAAATTCCGCGGCGCCCAACTTCGATGCGGAATAAACAGACGCGCCTGCCTCGGAAACAACCATATACGAAAGCTTTTCGGGAATTTCTTTCAAAAGCTCCGCAATAAATATTTCCGATTCCTTGGAAGCCGTACCGTTACCGATTGAAATAATCTCAACATTGTGCTTTTTTATAAGCTTTTTCAAAACCGCTTTCGCTTCCTCCGTCTTATTCTGCGGAGGTGTGGGATAAATAACGGTTGTGTCAAGCACTTTTCCCGTTTTGTCGCACACCGCTATTTTACAGCCTGTCCTATATGCAGGGTCAAGCGCAAGCACGGTTTTGCCCTTTATGGGCGGCTGCATAAGAAGCGCCTTTAGGTTAAGACCGAAAATCTTAATAGCCTGTGAGTTCGCCGATTCCGTAAGCATATTTCTTATTTCACGCTCTATTGACGGCTGAATAAGCCTTTTATAGCTGTCGGCAACTGCGTTTTTGATATACTCCGTCCAAATCGAGCTGTCTTTAATATACATTTTTTCGATTTTATTTATTATAAATTCGTCGTCGGTTTCGATTCCCACCTTGAGGTAGTCCTCGCTTTCGGCTCTGTTAATCGCCAAAATACGGTGCGACGGAATTTTGGAAACGCTTTCGGAATATTCGTCATACATTTTATAAACCGATTCTTCCTCGGTTTCGCTCTTTTTCTTTTGCGTTGTAAGCATACCGCTTTTTAAAAATATATCACGCACAATTTTTCTGACGTCCGCACTGTCCGAAACAGTCTCCGCCAAAATATCCATGGCGCCGTTTAAAGCGTCGGCGCAGGTTTCCACCTCGTCCGTTATAAATTCATGCGCAAAATCATCGGGATTTCCGCTTTTCTCTTTCTGACTTATCATTATTTCATAAAGCGGTTCCAAGCCCTTTGCCTTTGCTACGGACGCTCTTGTCTTTTTCTTTTGCTTAAACGGGCGGTAAATATCCTCAACCGCCGCAAGCGTTACGGCATTTTGAAGCGCAAGCGCAATTTCGTCCGTCATTTTCTCCTGCTCGGTTATGATTGCCGAAACCTCCGCTTTTCGTTCCTCCAAATTTCTCAAATACATAAGTCTGTCATACATTTCACGAAGAATCTGGTCGTCGCATGAGCCTGTGAGTTCCTTACGGTAACGTGCTATAAACGGAACCGTGTTTTTTTCATCTATTAACGTAATAATATTTGAAACGTACTTTTCGGATATTTTAAATTCCTCCGACAAAATTTTTACAATATTCATTCTAAGTTCCTTTCCGTGCTTTAAAGTATATATATTATTTTATAATATTTTCCCCTTTTTGTCAATGCTTTTTCTGCGTTTTTACGTTTTTTTGATTTCAATTTCATAATTTTTTTAAACAATATTCAGTATTTCTATTGACAAATTAAAAATAATGTGCTAAAATATTTTTAACAATGTTCAGTAATATAAAAATTTTTTAATAAAATTTCAAAAACCTCTTGACAAGTAAACGATTGTTTACTATAATATAAGTGAACGTTCGTTTACCGGATATTTGGAGGTAATTTGATGACGGATACAAAAGAAAACATTTTAAATACGTCGTTAAAGCTTTTTGCGCGTGACGGATACGAGGCTGTTTCTGTAAGCACGATAGCGGGAAAGCTCGGAATGACGAAAGGCGCGCTTTATAAGCATTACAAAAACAAGCGTGATATTTTTGACAGCATTGTAAAAAGAATGTACGAGATTGACGAAAAGCGTGCGCAGAATTACGAAACGCCGAAATACGAATATGAAAAACAGCCCGAAGAATACAAAACCGTATCGCTTCACAGCTTTGCGAGGTTTACGCTTGCGCAGTTTGAATTTTGGACGCAGGACGAATTTGCGGCGGATTTTCGCAAAATGCTTATGCTGGAGCAATACCGCAACGGCGAAATGGCACAGCTGTACAAAGACTGCATTTTAGCGGGTCCCGTAAAATATACGGAGGATATATTCCGTGAGATGATAAAAAACGGAGTTTGGCACGATGGCGACCCGAAACAGCTTGCGGCTGAGTTTTATTCTCCCCTGTATCTTCTTATAAACCTTTCCGACCATACCGAAAGCAAGGCGGAATATAAGGCGCTTTTAGAAAAGCATATTGAAAATTTCATAGAAAAGCGAGGTCTTTTGTATGAAAAAGATTGATATTGCGGACTACGGCTATAGAGGTTCTTATGAGGGCGAATTCACCGTCGGGCGGATATGCTCGCAGGAAAAAGGAATGTATACGCTTGTAAGTGAATTTGGCGAACAGCAAGCGGTAATCTTGGGAAAATTGAGATTTTCGGCTAAATGCCCGTCCGATTTCCCGACAGTCGGAGATTTTGTTTTATCAGATTGCCAAAACGGCGAAAATCAAGCGGTTATACATGAAATTCTGCCGAGAAAAAGCGTTTTTATCAGAAAAACGGCAGGTGAAAACGATTCGCAGGCAGTTGGCGCAAACATCGATACTATATTTATATGTATGTCTTTAAACAACGATTTTAACATAAGGCGTTTGGAAAGATACATTTCCGCCGCATGGGACAGCGGAGCAACACCCGTTGTACTGCTCACAAAAGCGGATTTATGGAGCGACCCCGAAGAAAACAGAAAATTCTTTGATAATATGGGCTTAAGCCGTGATGAGATCATTCCCGTAAAGGCGGACGCAGCAGACCTGCCGTTTGAAAAAGAATTTTTCGACGCTGTTGTCAGTACGGATTCGTATAATTATTTCGGACGTGATGAAAATTATCTTGACGCACATCTGCTTCCGCACGTAAAATCGGGCGGTTACATATATATAGCAATTCCGGGCATGAAAAAGGATTGTCATGATAATCTGCCCTCCGAACTTCTTCTTTCGTGGTCGCCCGAACAGCTCGACTATATGCACGATGTCGCATATTGGAGAAAAATCTGCGAAAAATGCAGGGGCGCACAGCTTATCGGCGTTACGGAAATGGAAAGCAACGAAGAGGTTTGGGCAGACTGGCTCAAGCAGGAAAACGAGTATGCCGTGGGCGACAGAAAGGCAATGGAGGCAGGCGGCGGAAAATATCTTAACTTCATTAAAATTGTTTTAAAAAAAATATTAAATAACATATAAAATTATGTTGGGAGGAAATATTATGAAAAAAATATTCAGTATTGTTATGGGTGTGCTTCTTATATGCGCAGGGGTGATTTTTGCGCTCGATACGCTCGGCATTGCCAAAATCAACGTTTCGTTTGACGGCTGGTGGACGCTTTTCATCATCATTCCGAGCTTATACGGTCTTTTTACGAGCAAGGACAAAACGGGCAACCTCATTGCGCTTGCGGTCGGAGTTTATTTGCTTTTGGCAGCGAGAGGAATTATAGAATACGGAATGTTTTGGAGACTTTTTGTCCCAACCGTTATTATACTTATCGGACTTAAAATGATTGTTAAAGCATTTAGCGGCGACAGCAAAGACGAACACCCCGAAGTCAAAGACAGCAAGACGGAATGTATGGCGGCATTTACTTCAAAAAATGTTGATTATACGGGAGAAAACATAAGCCTTGCAAAAATCGGCGCAATATTCGGCTGCGCAAGGTGCAATCTGGCGGACGCAAATTTTCCCGAAAAAGGACAAATCGACGTTTTTTGTATGTTCGGCGGTTCGGATATTATTATCCCCGACTATGTGGAAGTAAAAATCAACGCATTTTGCTTATTCGGAGGTATCAGCGATAAACGAATTATAAAAGACGGCACACCGAAAACGGCAGAGCTTATCGTAAACGGCTTTTGTCTCTTTGGCGGCGCCGACATAAAATAACGGAAAACAAAAATGAGAGAAATAAATCCAAACGATACAACACGGGCAGAGGCATTTAAATTGTGGATTAGGCACATGGTTACCGTATTTAAAACAATTGACGTTACAAAAATTCTAAAATACAGCAAGAAAAATAAGCTGAAATTCAATATGCTTATGTGTTATGCAATAGGCTCGGCGGCAAGCAGTATGAAAGAGTTTTATATGCTCCCCGTAGGCGGCAAACTTATGAAATACGACAGCATTGCCGTCAATACAATCGTAAAAAATGCCGTAGGCGAAGTAAGCTCCTGCGATATTGAATTTTGCGACGATATAAAAAAATTCAGCCGAGATTATCTTTATTATACAAAAACAGTGTGTGAAACGTGCAAAAATCATGACCTTTCGGAGAGCATGGTTATCGGCACGTCCGCATTAGCCGAGTATGATATTGACGGAGTTGTCGGAATGTACAGCGGTATCTGCAACCCCGTTTGGTGCTTTCATACATCGGGGCAAATCAAGTCATTTTTGGATCATTACGGCTACCGCTGGCTTGTGCACCGCCCGAATTTTGATATGCAAAATAAGCAGGCGGTGATTATCACAACGGCAGGAGGCGGCGGTCTGAAATCCGCCGTAAAGGACGTAAAGGACAGCATGGACTATTGGGGAGTTGCGAGAACATACTGCGTTACGCAGTCCGTGTGGGGATATTTTTGGAACGATATGCCCGAAAAATTCAAAAAAACTTTCCAAAAAAAGCTTGAAAAAACGGCTGAAAAGGTTATGAAGCACGCAAAAAATCTCAAACCGACCTTTAAAGTAAAATCAATGTACAAAATGTTTGAAAAACTGCACAAGAACGATAAAATGTGGGAGATTGATAATGAATACTGGAAAAAATACAGATAGGGAGTTTATAAATCTTTCGCCCGAAAACATAGACAGCGAGCATTTATGCTGCATTATCCGCTCAAAAAAACCGCATATCGGCGTTGAAACAAAGCGGAAATGGCTGTCGGAACGGTTAAGCGAGGGGCATATTTTCCGCAAGCTTAATGTAAAAGGGTGCGTATTTATCGAATATGCTCCGCTTGAAAAAGCATGGGTTCCGATTTTGGGAGATAATTATCTGTATATCTACTGTCTTTGGGTACAGAGCGCTCCGAAAGGACACGGCTACGGAAGAAAGCTTATGGAATACTGTATAAACGATGCGAAAGCGCAGGGAAAGTCGGGCATTTGTATGCTCGGCGCAAAAAAGCAGAAAAACTGGCTTTCAAACCAAAGCTTTGCGAAAAAATACGGCTTTATAAAAGCTGACGAAACAGCCGACGGCTATGAGCTGCTTGCTTTAAGCTTTGACGGTTATGCACCGAGATTTTCACCGACTGCGAAAAAACAGTCGATTCCCGACAAATGCCTTACGATTTATTACAGCGACCAATGCCCGTATATTTCGGAAAGAATATCAAAATTGCAGGCATACTGCAACAATAACGAAATTTCGGCAAAATTTATTCATGTTGATTCGCTTGCAAAGGCGAAGGCTCTCCCCTGCGTTTTCAATAACCGGGCGGTTTTTTACGGCGGAAAATTCATAACCGTAAATCAAATTGACGAAAAAATGCTCCTTAAAATTATTGAAAAAGAGGAAAAATAAATGAATTATAAAGTAATAGATAAAGAAAAATACTACCGAAAAGGTGTATTCCGCCATTTTTCGGAGGACTGCAAATGCTCAACGTC
>USLP01000063.1 GCA_900555525.1 uncultured Eubacteriales bacterium | reverse complement strand
TTCAAGACGGTTGAAATCATGAATATCGCATCCCACGATTCTGTTGTTCCCTCTTAATAAATTCATGCGGTCGCCGCCGTCGAGAATTATTCCTCCGCAGCCGATATTATAAATTTCGCAGTCGCGGATAAGATTGTCATAGCCGCCGTTTCTCTGCGACATCGGGTCGTTATGCATTTGCGTTTTTATATTTCCTATTGCACGTTTTTTGAAAGGCAAATCGGTATAGTCCTTTACGTGCATTGTTTCCTTGGGGATATTTATTGTTGTTTCAAAGCCGAGCCCAAACGAAACGGCAACAAGTCCTATATTTCTGAATGTACAGTCTGAAAATTCAACATGCTTTGTGTCCTCCATGTAAACGCCCATACCTCTTGTGCACTCAAAAACTATATTTTCAAATTTTACATTAAAAATATTTTCGCAGGCAATAAGCGGTTCTTTCAAGCTTGACAGGCGGATTTTGGAGTCCTTTGTAAGCTTTGTTTTCGGGTAATAATAAAGAATTAACTCATCGGAATCAATATAATATTCCCCTTTTTCCGTCAGTTCTTCAAGCAGGTTACGTATACAGTATGTATTAAAATACGAATTACTTCCTACCCCGACACGTTCTTTTAAAGAAATGGTCTTTTCTTTTGTATCTATATCCACGGGAACACTGAACGAGAAAAAGCCTGCGTTGGGAAATCCGAAAAGATATGCGTCGTGCGCCTTACTCCACTTATCGGCTTCAAAAAAATTATATTTTATAACAGCGCATTTATCCGATATATCGGGCTTGGGGTCATACGGCGCAGGGTACGGCTCTAAAGGCTGTACAGTCCTTAAAATATCTTCTTTATTAATCTTAATGCGGTTTCTGTTTTTCGGAAATGATGTAATTTGCGCCTCGCAGTCATCAACAAAAAGCTCACACTGCGACGGAATCATATCATACCACGAATCTCTTGTGAAAGGCTTACCGACTTCGGTTATTCCGTATTTTTTCAAGTCGAGCGATAAAATTTTTCCTTTCATATCAGGTCTGATACGGTCATTTTCCGCGATTTTGAAATCAAACGGAGAAAGCTCTATACCGCCTGAAATTATTGTTTTTTTATCGCCGTTTCCTTTGAATATTATCTTTGCTCTGCCGCTTTTTAATTCTTTTTCGGTAAGCTCCAAGGTTTCATTTTGAAAATACTCGCCCTCTGCAATATTAATAACAATTTCATCATAGTCGTTTCGTTTTTCGTTTGCAATTTTTATAGCCTGCGCAAGCGTTTTAACATCGGCAAGACCGTCATTTTTTGATACTGAAATTTCCAAATTCATGTTATTCATCTCCTATTATTCTTTTTATTGAACATTTGGGGTAAAATTTCACCTCGGCATTGTCCTTAATAAATTCAAAGCCTTGCGAAAAAGCACAGCCGAATTTTAAAATTACCCTTGTATCGTTTTCACAGCTTCCGTTATGTACGCTTATGATACCGACTGAATTTTCGTCTTTATCATATTCTAAAAAGTAATCGTTTTTATCCTCGATTATTGGGTAAAAACAGCAGTTATAATCCTCGCCCGTAATTATCGCTTCATCACTTTGTGTAATTTTCACTCTTTTGTTTTCCGTAAGCGCTTCGCCGTTTAAAAGTATTTTTCCGTTTGCTTTTAAGAAAAATCCCACAGCGGGAAACGGCATATTGTCGGAGCATACGTCAACAAAATACCCTCCTATGTAATTTCCGCTTTCGGTTACGCAAAAATTTGAAAGCGCTTCTGTCTTAAAGCCGTCCAAAACCTTATAGCCGTCTACCTCAATCGGAAAGCATTTTTCATTTTTTTCATTGAATCCGACATAAATCTTTCTTTGGGACACTGCCCCTATCTTCTTAAACATTTTTTTAATCTCCTACTCTATTTCTTTTATTATACGCTTTAGCGAAAGCGGTTTTAAAACTGTTTTTCCGTCCAAAAGCATAAATTCGGCGGTCGTATTTTCGTCAAAATCATCAGGCACTTTGAAGCTTATTGTTACTTCGTTTACGCTGTTTTTAAGAAGCGTTACCTTATCAAAAGTAACATCTATAAGCTTTCCCGATTTATACGAGCCTATTGAAGCATAAGCATTCGTATCTATGCTTATACGGTTATTCACGTTTAATTTTGCCGTAAGCGTTTCTCCCTTGTGCGCCGAGAGCTCTTCTGCCGAAATTTCGGCGGAATCCTTATAGAATGTTACCGCAGAGGTTTCAACCGTACCGTAATCATATGTTTGAGAAATTATTCTTCCGTTTGCATCGGCAAGATAAACTGTGTATGTTCCCAAATAGTCTATATCGTTTATTTTTGTATCAAAATCAAATGACACACAGCCGTTATGGTCTGCACTCAAAACATTTGTATATCTTACAATATCCTTATTTCCGTTTGCAAAGGTATTTTTATCCGTATTCGGATTTGTAACAAGAACGGTTACAAGCGAATTTGCATGAAAACCGCTTGCCTCAACATAAACGTTGCTGTCGGAGGTGTCCGCCGTACATTTATTGATTTCGGGTTTTAGCGTATTTCTTTCCGCCTGTGCCCTTATAAGAAGGTCGTATATTGCCGTTTCTTCATCCGATTTTGATATGCTCTGCGCATTTTCGGTAAGATATGCTTTCTTTGCTTCCAGCTCCGTTATTATGCTTTCATCGCTGTATACATAATCTCCGCTCTGTGCCTTTTTGATTTCATCTTCCAAAAGTGAAAGCGCATTTTTATAGGCTTTTTCCGTTTTATCCTCATGAGTGAATGTTATCACGTCAGACTGCACCGTAAATTGGCTTTGTTTTGAAAGTCCCGTACCTATTGCTTTTATATAATATGTACCGTACGGAAGTTCATCGGTTTCTAACGCAAACGTCATGTTATCCTCATATACCGTCTTATCGAAAACCGTGTTTGAAAAACCGCTGTCCGCAGACACAAGTATTCTGTACTGCGACACGGACGGATTGGTTCCGTACGTTATATCAATCTTTTTGCCGTTTTGCACTGCATAAATATTTATTTTTTCGGCAGGTGTTAAAAGCTTGTTTTCGCTTGCCGTTATATTTCCTATTTCAGACATATTTATTTCATTTACAGTTGATACCGAAGAAGAAAATGCGCTTGTAAGTGTAAAATCTTGTGCAGACGCATTTTTAAAATATGCGCTATCATAATCAAAACGTGGATTTCCGTCCGCAGTTGCATTTAAATCTGTTCCGTCCGACGCCGTTACCTTTGCACCGTACGCTTTAAGCTCGTTTACATATGTTCTGTTATTAGCATTTGTCGCAAGTGCATTTTCTATACCCGCAACATTTGCCTCGTCCGATATGGTAAGAATTTGTGCCGTCTCGTCCGAATAATACAAATGTGTGGGTACTTCATAAAGCGCATTTACGTTTCCGAAAGAAACGTTGCCTGTTATCTGCGAATTATACGGTGCAAAGAACGGTTTTCTTGTTACCGAAACCTTTAAATCGGGAAAGGCGGCGGCATAAAGCTCCTTCATAATCGTTTTTTCCATCAGATTGTATGTCTCCTGATACAAATCTCCGAAGTTGGCGTATGCGTCTCCCCATGTCATTCTTGTCTGTGCGCGTATTCCTTTGTCCACATCTATATACATATTGTTATCAAACTTATTGTTCATGCCCATTCCGATATGTATGGGGTGAGACATACTGTACATAACGTTATGGTGCATATTGATTCCGCCGTATCCGTCGTCGGCATAAAGTGCGGAAAACATATGTGCCTTATTCAAATGATGAATATAGTTATACGATATATCGTTTCCGTATTTCGTGTTGCTTCTTCCGTAATATATTGCTCCGCCGTCATCGATTTGGCGCGAAACATTATATATTTCGTTGTTTGATACTTTGTTATATATGCCCACGGCGGAAATTGCATTTGTGGGAGAGCTGTCGCCTATTATATTATTTTTTACCGTATTTCCGATTGCGTCAACCGTATCGGTAGGTGAATTTACTCCCGAACTTATAATACAGGAATTAAGGTCGGTTGCGCAGTTTAATATTACGTTTTTCTCTATATTTATATTTCCGCTTTCAAGCGTTACTCTGTTTCCGCCCGAAAACCTCACAAAACCTCCCGAACATTTATAAGCGCCGTTTGAGTATACGTTTATATTTTTGCCCGTTACAATTCTTATCGCATAGTCTGCATTAATAAAATTAAACGAGCAGTTTTCTACGCTGATGTTTTTGCAGTTTGTCATATAAACCGCATTATTGCTTAATCCGTAAAAATTAAGACCGTCAAATTTAATATACTCGGCTCCGTTTAAATTTATAAAAGGAGAATTCAGAGAACCTGCAGTAATTTCAGCGGTTTTTCCTTTATAGTCTTCGGGAAGTATGCAATACATTACCTTGTTTTTTGTATCGATAACATATTCGCCCACAGCGCTCATTTCTTCAAGCACGTTATTAAAGTATATTTCCGCATCGTTTATGACATTTCGAGATACTGTTACAGAGCCGCCCGAAATATCGGAAACGTCTGCTTTTTCCCATGAATACGTTGAAGAAAGCGAACCCTTTACAAACATATCTTCCGACTTTGCCCATTCGTTTACTCTGCTGTCGGAAACGCTGAAGGTTTTATCCGACGCATCGTTTGCAGCTTTTAAAAGGCTGTCCTTGGGATATCTTGAAAATTCAAATTTTTCTCCGTCCAAAATAAAAGCTGTTTTTACTGTTGGGATACAATATGAACCGAGGTCTAAATAATATGCCTCTCCCCTTACTTCTTTTTTCAGCCTTTTTAAGATTTCGGGGCTTGTAACTTTCTTAAATTCGTCTGTATTTATCTTCTTTGTATTTTTGAAAACTGCGCCGTCATCGGCTTTATATGTAACAATGCAATTTTCATTGCCGCTGTCCTGCGAGGAAAACGAAACGGACGAATTAACATAATATTCGCCTGCTCCGATATTTACCGTAATACCGGAATCCTTTGAAAGCGTTCTGATATAATCCCTTGCTTTGCCGAGCGTTGCAAACGGAGACGACTGTGTCCCATCGCCCGTTTCATCGTTTCCGTTTGCCGAAACATAAATATTAAGCGTTTCAGACTGTGCAAAGCAGTTAAATCCGCCTCCCAAAATCATAACAGCAGCCAATAAAACTGCCGCAAGCCTTATAGTCTTACTCATTTTACTTCTCCTTATTTATTATTTATTTCAGTTCTTTTATTGACGTATGGATTTCTTCGACAATTTCATCAAGCGTTCTGTCCAAGCTTACGCCGCTTCGTCCGAGGATATTATGAATTGAAACTTTATCCACGTCGGATAGTGCGAAGTAATCGTCAATATTTATTCCCAAATAATCGCAGTTCGCCTTTGTTATAATATCAAACATATATGTTGCGTCCGCACCCCAGCCGTTTGAGCAAGCGTTTATGCTGTGTGCAAATATATTCTTCGCATACCTGAGTCTTAACTCGTCAAAGGTCTTGCAGTCGCCGTTCATCGTAGCTTGATTTACCTTGTTGTAGTCGGTGTCCTTAAATTTCTCCTGTGAAAAAGCATACAAATTTACACCGTTTTGGTCTATTTTCTCAAACTGCGTTATATCGTTATGACGAAGTACAACATTGTTTTTGAAAAGTGCGTCTGCCTTTCCTTGATTATAGTATTCCAAAATTGCCATATCGGAAACGACATTTTTATATTCCGAATAGTCTGTGCCTTTTATCTTTATTCCGTTCTCTTTAAGAAGCGGATAAAGCTTTTCGGAAAGCTTTTTCTTATCAAGAGAAGCAAAGTTTGAATTATCCATATCTATCGCATTAAACGCACCCGTTAAGAGTACGGCAAGATGAGTTTCATCATACGGATTGGAAAACGAATTGTAAATATCCTCTATAAGCGCATGCTTTTCGGGAATTTTCTCCATTGGGCGCAAATGAATATCGTTTTCGCCGTTCTTACGTATTCTGAAACGTCCGCCCGTCTTAACCTGCGTAGGCGTTTGGTCGAGCGCAGCAAAAACAACGTTTCCGTCAAGGCTTACAAACTGCAATACGCCGCCGGGGGTATTTACAGCGCCCATCATGCAGTCTATCCATTCGCCCGCCTTTACCTTAAAGGACGGAAGCTCAAGGAAGAATTTACCCTCCTTTTGGAATTCAAATACATTTTCCTTCAAAATAAACAGATAGCTGTTTGCTGTGTTTTCCTCCATTTTGTAGTCGATACCCTGATATCCGCCGCCGTCTATAAGCTTATCGAATTTCGCCTGGAAGCAAAGAATATCGTTATACGTTCCTGTTTTCACTATACCGTCCGTTCTCATCCCCTGCGGCGATGAATATGTCATGGTATTTCCGTCGTATGTAACCGTTCCGCCTCCCGCATCCCACTCAGCGTTGGGATTTGTGAGAAAATCGGGAACGGAGAAATTAACTTCGACGAAGAAAGGTGAACGTTTTATAAAGTTGTATATTTCTTCTTCAAGTGCGTCAAGCTCGCTCTGGCTCTTCGAGTTTTTATACAAATCTGTTGCACGTGTAACAAGTTCTTCAAGGTTCTTCATAAATTCATCGGTATACTCGCAATCGCTTTCTTTGATTTCTTTATCAAGTGCGATAAGCGCTTCATAAGCAACCTTTACGCTGTCTTTATCAAGCTCGTTTTCACGTGCCGTTTTGAATGCATACGGTGCGCCGACGCTTCCCTGTTCAAACATATCCTGTCTTGCAAGACCTATTGCATATACCTTCCAATAATAAACGGTATCGTTTAAAAGTGAATCCGTGGTATAAGAATTGTTGTCGGAATTTTCACGTAAGGTTTTCTCAAAAACGACGTTTTGGAGTTCGGGGTCCGTCGCAACAACAAGCTTGTATTCCGTTGCACATTCCAAAGCCTCCCATGAAAAACGAACTTCTTTTGTCTGAACGTTTGTCTGTCCGTTATACGGATATCTTAACTTAAATGTATCGTCTATATGCTTTAAATTGTCATATCCTTCGGAAAGTCCGATTTCTTCCATTTTTATATCCAAAAATTCGGGCCATTCCTTTGCTATATCGCTTTCGGGTTTTAAATTCCAATTTTGAGTTTTCGGGTCTTCAAAGAGATTTTCGTCATAAGCGTATGACGGATTTCCTTCTTTTGTACTGTTTTTACCCTCTATGTTATATTCTTTTCCGTTTCTTTCGATTGTCTTTGCGCCGTATTTGGAAAGCTCGTCAACCGTTCCTGCGGTTGCAGGTGCGCCTATTCCGATATTTCCGAATACATATGAATCCCACGGAGCCAAAA
>USLP01000062.1 GCA_900555525.1 uncultured Eubacteriales bacterium | reverse complement strand
CGCGGTAACGCATACGGCCGAACGGGATTTTAACTATCGCAACCACGGCATTTGCGAGTATTACGGTGCAAATCATTGCAAACGCAAAGTTTATAAGCTTTTTTATGGATTCATCGGAGAAATTCTTTACGGCAAGGGTTCCGAACAGCATAAAAAGCGCCGCCAAAAACAGCGCAATCCCCGACAAAAAAGCCGAGCCCTTGTAGCTCTCCGCATTCAGGTGTTGTAAAAGATAGCCCACGGTCTCACTTAAAAATGAGTAATATGCCGCAGTACCCGCTATGACGCCTATAACTTCAACAATATCCTTTATCGGGCGTTTTTTCCAAAATCTGCGAACACCCCAAAAGAGTATCTGTATACTGAATGCAAGCATAAAATAAACAGGCGCGCTGCCGACGCTCTCAAATGTGGCACCGAACGGGTCGTTAGTGTAATACAAATGTGACGCCAAAGCATGCCGCGTCAGGATATCGCTCACCTGCAAATCGGTAAACGTAGCGGTTAAAAGAAGTCCGCCGAACAAAACTACAAACAGCAATATTGAAATCAGGGTTTTAGATTTTTTTGTCATTTCATGTACCCCTTTCGGATAGATATTTTACATAAATTTTACCATAAATCAACATTCAAGGCAATTAAAATTTTTATCCTGCCGTATGGTTTGACAATGCATTTTGCGTATGCTAAACTCTTCCTAAAAAATTAACGGAGAGATAAATGAAAACACTTTACATATCGGATATGGACGGAACGCTCCTAAATGACGGCGGAAAAGTAAGCCGCCGCAGCGTCGAAATAATAAATGAGCTTATAAAAAACGGTATGCTGTTTACCGTTGCTACCGCAAGAAGCGCAATGTCTGCCGCAGAGCTTTTGAAGGATATTGACATATCCGTGCCGGCGGTGCTTATGAACGGTGTGTTTCTGTTTGATTTAAAGAACAAAAAAGCGGTTGCCTACCACGAGATACCGAAGGACGCCTTTTTTGCGATAACGGAAATATTTGTGCGAATGAACAAATCGCCGTTTGTCTTTTTCTACGGCGACGACGGAAAATTCACAATAGAATACACTGATTTCAAATTGCCCATTCACCGTGATTTTTACGAAAAAAGAAAGGGTAAATTCTTCGGCGAATTTAAAAAAGTCTCCGAATACGAGATTTTAGACGATATGCACCCCGTTTTTATAAGTCTTTCCGACGGATATGACGAACTGAAGCCCATCTATGACGCGGCGCAGAAAATAAACGGAGTCACCTGTTCTTTTTATGCCGACACATACACCCCATACTGGTTTCTCGAAATATACAGCAGTAAGGCGAGCAAGGCTAACGGCGCACAGGAGGTTATGGCTCTGGTCGGCGCGGACAAAATCGCGGCGTTCGGCGACAACAGAAACGATATACTTCTGTTTTCGCTGGCGGACAGAAAATACGCCGTCAAAAATGCTGTCCCGGAGCTTCGGCAGATTGCCGATGAAGTCATAGGGGAAAACAATAATGACGGCGTAGCTGAATTTTTGAAAAAGGATTTTAAGGCATAATATGTTTTAAAATCGGTATTTTTTTGATGACGAACGACAGTGCGGCGCATATAATATATGCTACAAACGGCATAAACACCGAATAATACACGGGATGCTCCGCAAAAACAACCACTTTATCAAACGCAAACAAAACGAGCATATGCGTAACATATATTCCGAGGCTGAGCGACGACAGGGCTCTTATGAATTTTTCCGGAATAATCCTGAAAAGCCGCTCCCATTTGATATATTTCGCTGCCGTAAACACGGCGGCGGACATAGGCAGGCAGGCTATCGACGTATAGTCCATAAACAAAGTGTCGGTTTCCCCGCTTTTTTTGCTGACAATATATGTTCCGAAAAACATCAGGGCGGCTCCGAAAATACCCGACATATAAATAAGTATACGCGCCTTTTTGGTATAATCCTTGTTTTTTATAAGCCAGCCCATAAAGACAAATACCACATAGCCCGTTACTATAACCGGAGTCAGTCCACCGTATACGGGAATTACAAATCTGTTGACGAGCGGCAAAACCGAATTGAACACAAAGCCGAGAACGCACACATACTCTATGGTTTTGATGTTTTTCTTATCCGCGGCGAGCGAAAACAGCGGCAGGCACATATATACGGCAAAAATGCAATAGAAAAACCAAAATACATAATTTGCCTCGTTATTGAATATCGCAAGGAAAAGCCCCTTTGCGCTCATGGGCGCGGTTGCCTGCTTTAACACAAACGGGCGTACCCAGTAAAGCAGCGACCAAAAAAGAAACGGTGCAAGTGTTCTTGCGGCACGTTTTTTAAAGAACATCTTTGTATCGTATTTTTTGCGGTAATCAAGTAAATTTGCACCGGTTATCATAAAAAACACGGGCACGGCAAAATGAGCTACGGTCTGCAAAAACATATATATGAACCAAAGGCGTGTTTTCTGATAATAAAAAACTCCGCCGGAGCAATGCAGCACCACAACGGCAAAACAAGACAGAATATTGAGAATATCGATATAATAAAGCCTTTTTGGGCTGTTTGTTCCATCGGCAGGCAATTTACCGCTCCCCATTTCATCAACTCCTTTTAATGTTTATATCATAAGTTACTTTGACCGTTTTGTCAATTACGCGCGCATAAAAAGGGTTTGACAACAACGCCGCTAAATGGTATTATAAACAGCGGAAATTAAAAATCTATACTTTATCGCTTCTCGGTAATACGAGGCTTTGATTTTTAATATCATATATTATATCGTGCGGCAAATCGGCAGATACCGTGTCCGATAATGCACCCACGCCGAAAACGGTAAAATCGCAGAACTGCGTTTTTATATTTGCGGAACAAGCCGAAAGCAAGCTCCGCCTCGGATGTCCTCGCCGTGTAAAATTCAGAGGACAAAACTTAATATGCGGGTATGGCGGAATTGGCAGACGCGCAAGATTCAGGTTCTTGTGGAGGCAACTCTGTACAGGTTCAAGTCCTGCTACCCGCACCACGTCGGAGCAAAGCAAACTTTGCTCCGTTTTTCTTTGTATGAAAAATATCCGCTTACTAACTGCTGACGTATTTATACCGTTTCGCGAAAGATTATATTTTATTCGTCGTAACATTGCCATAAGGAATGACAACATAATCTTTTTATAGACAAAGCTCGCATTCTTATGTATAATCTTATCGTTGCATTCTCTGTAAGGTTCGCCTTGCCGATGTCAAGTTAAATCAAAGCTACGGCAAAACGATGCCTGCAAGCATCCGATGCCCGAAAGGTGATGAATTTCAAAATGAAAAATTCAAAAGAAATCGAACCTCTCTCACAATATACGGAGAGCTCCGATACTGCGGTCGTTCCCGAAAATCGTCTTGCAGGCACGGTAGGTGCACTCCTTTTTTCTCTTGCGGGAGGAGTAGTGTATTTTCTGCTGTACCAAGTAGGCTATATTGCCGCAATAAGCGGACTGATAGGAGTTATATGTGCATTTAAAGGATATGAGGTTTTCGCTAAAAAGCTCAGCAAATTCGGCTGCATAATTTCTGTGGTTATGGCTTTGCTTGTGATAATTCTCGCTTGGTACTGCTGTCTTGCAAAGGATGTTTACAGTGCATATCAGTCGTGGTTTGCCGACGGCGAGATAGATTTTACGCTCACCTTTGCCGAGTCGTTGAGAAATGCTTACAGATTTCTCAGTGAGCCCGAAATCTCCAAATCATATGTGACCGACCTGATAATCGGCATATTTCTGTGTGCACTCGGCGCAGTCAGACCTATTATAAATATTGTAAAAGGCAATAAAAACAAAGCTGCCGAGGACAAAAACGAGCCCGCTTTTCAGGCTGAAAAATACAACGCTCCGGAAGAAAAGTCAAATGCGTATATGCCTCAAAGTATGCGTGCGGCAAGTTCCGAGAAGCCGCAGGATAAAAACGGCGATATGTAACCCTCGAAGCATTTAAAATTACATATTACGAATACGAAAAGCCGAAACGCAGCAGTAAATTTTACTTCTTAGTTTCGGCTTTTGTTTTTGTCAGAGGACGGTTTCTTGAAACCGTCTTAATAACATTCTCTTTGTTTTGCTCATTATTCTTTAAGTTCTGTTGTTAAACCGGGATTTTTTAACACACAAACTCGGTCTTGACTATCCTACTAAATCGGTAGTATAATAGGGATATATTTTGAAACGGAGGATATGTTATGATTTCAACAAAAGGGCGCTACGCTTTGCGCGTTATGATAGATATAGGCCGCCACCAAAATTCCGCACCGGTCTCTGTTAAAGATATATCCTCAAGGCAGGATATATCGGTGAAATATCTTGAACAGGTGGTTTCAATTCTGAGTAAGGCCGGCCTTATACGCAGCTTTCGCGGCAATGCCGGCGGATACAAGCTCAATGTTGACCCCGAAAAATGCACGGCGGGAGACATTCTCAGAGTCTGCGAGGGTTCGCTGTCGCCCGTTGCCTGTTTACAGGACGAAAACAACTATTGCGAGCGCAGCTCATACTGTGAGACACTTGATTTTTGGCGCGGCTTTTACGATGTTATCAACAAATATGCCGACAGCGTCACTATTCAGGATTTAATCGACAAGGCAGTAGGCGCAAACGGCTCTTACTGCATCTGATAAAAATAAATTCGAAACAACCCATATACGGCATCGCAGACAGCACGCTGCCTGTTGCGCAAAAATATTTATTATAATACAAAGGCGGAAATTATGCTGAATCAGTTTTCACGTACCGAGTTGCTTCTCGGAAAAGAAGCCATGGAAAAGCTGCAAAATTCGCGCGTTGCCGTATTCGGCATAGGCGGCGTCGGCGGCTACACCGTGGAGGCGCTTGCAAGATCGGGCATTGGTAAATTAGACCTTATAGACGATGACAAGGTCTGCCTTACGAATATAAACCGTCAGATAATCGCAACGCATTCAACAATAGGAAAATATAAGGTCGAGGTTGCCGAAGAACGCATCAAGGACATAAATCCGGACTGCGAGGTTACAACGTATCGGAAGTTTTACACTCCGGAAACGTCGGCGGAATTTGATTTTTCACGGTACGACTATGTTGTTGACGCCATAGATACCGTATCGGGCAAAATCGAGCTTGTTATGCAGGCGCAAAAGAGCCAAACTCCCATAATCTGCTCAATGGGCGCCGGCAACAAGATGGACCCGACTGCATTTGAGGTGACTGATATTTATAAGACTTCGGTCTGTCCGCTTGCGAGAGTTATGCGATACGAGCTGAAAAAACGCGGAGTTAAAAAACTCAAGGTAGTTTATTCAAAGGAAAAGCCGCTTGTACCAATTGAGGATACGGCGATAAGCTGCCGCGAGCACTGCATTTGCCCTCCCGGTACGGCGAGAAATTCCACACAAAGACGCGCTATCCCCGGCAGTAACGCGTTTGTTCCGTCGGTAGTCGGGCTGATAATAGCAGGTGAAGTCGTAAAAGATTTGACGAATTACAGGGCAAAATAAAGACACAAAAGGGTGTTTGAATATGACAAGAGACGAAGCATACTCGCTCCTTACGGAATACAACAAGGAGCCGTTTCACCTTGAGCACGCCGAAACGGTTGAAAAAACAATGATGTATTTTGCCGACAAGCTCGGCTACGGCGACGACAGGGATTTTTGGGGAATCGTAGGTCTTTTGCATGACCTTGACTTTGAAATGTATCCCGAAGAGCACTGCATAAAGGAACAGGAAATAATGCGCGAAAGAGGCATTGACGAAAAGATAATTCACGCAACGGCAAGCCACGGGTACGGCATAACGGTAGACATTAAGCCGGAACACGAGATGGAGAAGGTCCTTTATGCGGTAGATGAGCTTACGGGGCTTATAGGAGCCGTTGTAAAAATGCGCCCGTCGCACAGCGTACAGGATCTTGAGCTTAAATCCGTGAAGAAAAAATTCAAGGCGAAGAATTTTGCCGCCGGCTGCTCTCGCGAGGTCATACAGCGCGGTGCGGATATGCTCGGTATTTCGCTTGATGAGCTGATACAAAATACGATTGACGCCTTAAAATCATTTCAGGACTGAAAGCATTAAAAATGTAATAATCAAAGCTTAGTTATTTTTTAACTAAAGGCAGCTATAAAAATACGGTGGGAACTAAATTTAAGCTCCCACCGATTTTTTATTTTATGCAAAGGATTGTCGCCGCCATCGTAAACTGAGCGGCATAATATAAGATATGGTTTAAGAATATGTTAAACTTTGTATTCTTGTTTTCGGCAAAGTACATACCCGAAAGCACGGCGTCGGACAGAGTAAAGAGGACACCGCCTACAGCCATAACAACCCAAACCTTTTCAAAGCCGGTGGCAATTGCCGCTATAATGGCCGAAACCATAGTCAACGCCAGGAAGAAGGTATAGAGAAATACAATGAATTTAAACTTACCGAAATGATTTTTCATAAGCTTTTCGGTTAATATATTGCCGATAGCTATAAGAAGTGATACGCCTATGGAAACAGCAAGTGTTTTGCCGGTAAATCTGTAACTTTTATAAATCGCCACGTTAAAACAGATGTGACCTAAAAGAAATGAGATAAAGCCGGAATAAAGATATGAATCCTTATCCTGCAAATAAATCCATTTCAAGTCAAGCCAAATATCGCCGACCATTCCGAGTATGAGTCCAAACGCCACCCAAAGGCCGAATTGAATATTGTCGCGGTTTGCGCTTGTTGCGGCAAAAGCGGTTGAAATCAGAGACTCGCCGCCGCCTTGGCATACAGTGCGGAAATTCCGCCCTTTTTAACACGCAAGAACAAAAATATACCTGTCATAACAATGCCGATTGCCAAAAGCACCCAATATAATGTCCAGCTCATAGTTATCCCCCAAATTTAATTTCTGTTTAATCAATGAGCAGATTATATAATATTTCAACAATAATTGCAATAGCTTAGGCTGTTTTTTTGTTAAATAACAGACAATTTCCCGACAACGCTTTTAGTCTCGCCATCGTACAGGACAAAAACCGCAAGCTCTTTTTATCGCGGAGGCAATTCATTGTACATTGCCTCAAAAAGCGCGGTTTCCGAAATATGCCCCTTTGTATCTCCCGTCATAAATTCACTTCCAAATAGCAGTAGCCGTTCAGTTACCCGTCAAGGCTTTTTTGGGGAAATTTTAAAACACAGCGAACCGAACGCAAAATCCTTTTCTCGGTCTATGCAAAGAAGCCGTTATGGTATCGCTATATAAAAAAGCCACGGAAAACCGTTGATTTCCCGTGGCTTTTGAAGTATTTGATTGAAAAATCGTAACCGATTATCTCTTTGATAATTCCGAACCCTTATTTTATGCACCT
>USLP01000061.1 GCA_900555525.1 uncultured Eubacteriales bacterium | reverse complement strand
CTTGAAGTATCGGCAGGCTTATAGATTTTTACAGGCTCGCTTATAACCGTTTCACCCGTTTCGTAGATGTTCTTAGGTGTTACTTCAAATTTTACGTATTTATCGTACATTGAGGATTTAACCTTAAGCGTTTTAGCCGTTTCTCCGCTTATCGGGCTGTATGCTCCCTCTTTTTTAGAGCTTATATACCATGTGTAAATCGAGCCGTTTTCAGGGTCGTTATCTTTATCCTCATATGTATATTTACCCTCAACGGTATCGTTTGCATATCTTGCATTAACAAAAGTTGCTTTGCAGATACTTCCCGATATATCGAGCTTTTGAACGTCGGCATATGTAATATCCGCTTTCAAAAGCGCATTGTCCGCCGTATCTTCGCCGATAATTTCCGCGTCCATATATATATCGTATTTTTCGCCGTTTTTCATAAGCACAAGCTGATGAACGTATTTATCGAATTTATACGTGTAAAAATCCGTGTTCTCCGCCGCTGTAACATTGGCACAGATATATTCGCCTTCACCCTCGCCCGATTTATTATAAACCGCAATTTTTTTCTTCGCCGTAATCGTGCTTCCGTCCTCATTTGTAAATGAGAAGGTTACGTCTGTTACGCCGCGCTTTAACGCTGTGAATTTTCCGTTTTCGTAAGAAAGCGTTTCGGGCTTTTCTATATTTACGTTAATTTTTTCTATGGGAAGCTCGTTTTCAAGCTTCGATTTTGAAAATACGCCTTCTACCGTAAGGTCTGCCGTTTCATTCTCTTTCATTGCGTTCTTTGAAACATTAACGTCAAGATATGTATATATACCCGTAGTTTTAAACGTTATTTTGCTGTCCTCAAGACCTGTTATATTTCTCCACGAAAGCGTGTATGTTTCCTCATCTTTAAGATTTCCAAAGCTTACAATACCGTTTGCAAACGTTGTGGGAACAACCGCGCCCGTTGAATCTGTGAGCGTAAACTCGCCGTCCGTTACCGGCTGTTTGTTTTCGCCGTTACGGCTCGCCTTTATCTCTATTTCATGAGTGCTTAAGGAAACCTCTTTCTGACCGTCCGTTATTGATGTTTCATACTGAATTTTTTTGAGTCTGTTTTTGATTATCTCAAAAAGCTCGTCCTTATTCTGCGGTTCTGCTGTTTTGATTTCTTCGTATACCGCTTCTTTATTTTCTTCCGAAAGTTCAAAATAAGCTGAATCGGAAGCGAAATAATTTAAAATTCTTTCCATATAAGCCTTGCCGTAATCACCCATAAGAGGAATATATTTTACGGTATTTGAAATTTCGTCGTCGTTTTCGCAGTATTCGATATTCATGCTTATGTCAGACTGTGATAAATCAAGACAATTGTATTCGTCCCACCAAACTCCGCCGTCATTTCCAAATCTCGGATTCGCAACAAAATATGCCGTCTCGGCGATACCGTTCTGCGCCTTTATTATAATATCCGAGGTTACATCGTAGGAAAATTCAAGGCGTTGTCTTGGTCCCGTTGCCGTTCTTTCGCAGTATGCGATTTTCGCCATATTGTCAACATTCGGATAACCCTCGTATTCCGTAATATCCTTCACCCACGGGTAGCCCTGCAAATTTCCGTCTTTATCGTTTTGCGCTTCGCCCAACTCCTGCGACCAGTCCGCCGTCATGGGATAAAGCGAGGTTTTATAAACCCAATTTTCCGTAATTGCTGTGCCGTTTACGGTATCGCCCGCCATATACGGCTTAATTTGATTTATGTTTAAGATTACGTTTGCATTTTTTATGAATTTTGTTTCGTCGAGGTCGGAAAGTGAAAATCTCATTCCGATTCCGACATTATCAAGCTCATCGGCACGTGTTGTATTTCCGATACCTATTCTCGGCTGCGACGGGCACTTTCCTTTAATCTGATTATTCTGTACAAACGGAGCTTTTTCAACCGCTGTCAAACCAAGCGGAGAGCCTTCCGCCGACGCTGTAAAAGACGCACAGCAAAATGGAAAAAACATAGGTCTTACTGAAAAAGCATAATCGCCGCAGATGATAATATTGCTAAAAGTCTTTTCATAATTTCCTCCGAAATAAATTTTAGTAAAGTCCTTTTAAGAGCGGAGCTTTCCGCTCTTAAAAGACTGATAAATTATTTTTTGTATATTCCCTGTGCGCAGTAGGGCTTGATTGAGGATAACGAATCCCATACGAATACGTTAATCGTATCAAAGTCCTTACCGCCGAAGTCATATGAGAACGTATAGTTTTCTCCTGCCGAAAGCACAGCCTTGTCAGCCGTTACAATATCAACAAGTCTGTTTCCTTTATAAGCCGCCGCAAAGATTACCGCAGAAAGGTTTGCATCGGTTTTGTTTACTATCAAGCATCCAGTATCCGTTACATTCTCTATTCTTGTATAATAAAGTCCTTTTATAGCGTTTACAAGATTTTCATATGTTTCATATGTCGGCTGAAGCTCGCTTGCGATTGTCGCTATGGGGAGCGTGGTATAAATATTCTCCGTATTTATAACAACCTTAACGGCTTCTTCCTTATTTTCCGCAGAATTGTATTTTGCAAGGATTTCGTCCTCCGTAAGCGTATCGATGATAAGCTTAACCTGCGCAGTCTGTCCGTTTAAGCAATCGTCCTGTTTCCAGCTTGGCATAATATATGAAGGTCTTACGTTTTCCAAAGCGTATGCCGCGGCGCTTTCTCCGCTTTGTATTTTTGAAAGAACGTCAGCCGTTACGTCAAACGAGAAGTTAAGCCATTCGTTCTTTGCGGTTGCAATATCGTTCGATTTTCCGATAACTGAAAGTCCCGCTGTGTTCGGGAATGTATTTTCTATACCTGTCTGTGCGCCGTCCCAAGCGTTATTCGCTTCGGGCCATACGCTTGACATGTTATACAGATTTGTCATATACGTGTATCTTTCGCTTTCGGGATCCATCTGCGTCATGGAAACTGAAAGTGTAGCCTTTTTGATATAATCCTTGCCTGCAAGCTCTGTAAGGTCAAATTTTGTTCCTAAAACCATCGTGTTGTCAATTCCGGATTTATTAATACCGATTCTGAACTGCTCACTCTCTCCGTTGAATCCATTATTTTTATTGAAATAGCCTTTTTCTCCCTTATAGGTAAGCGTTTTTCCCGCATATTTTGCACATTCGCTTTCAAGCAATGCTTTAAGCGCTTTAACAGTTTTTATTTCAGCCTGTTCCGCCGCTGTCTTAACGCTTGCTTTTTCATTTTCCGACAGTGCGGCAAACGCTTTAAAGCTGCGGTCATTTTCGCCCAAAATCGTTTTCAGACCCGCTTCAAAGTTTTCCGCCTCGTTAAGCTTTGAAAGAAGTATGCTGTCGGTATATTTTTCTACAACGAGCGTAACGTTTGGGTTTTCGTTTACCTGTGCATTCAACGTATGCTTTTCGTCCCATGAAATATCGTCGGAAGCTCTTTTTACCGCCATGGCATATGCCGTCTCGGAAATATTTTGTGAAATTTTATCCTTTATATCCGCCGTTACGTCGTATTCAAACGATATATCGGCATTTCTTGCCACAGCGTCCTTATCACAGGAGGTGATTTTCATAAGGTCGGTTTTGTTCGGGTAGCCCGTATATTCAGTCAAAGCCTTTGACCATGGAGATACGGCGCTAACGCCTGTTCCCGTTGTTTCACCGAAGGTCCAGTCTGTTGTCATGGGATAAAGGTCTGTTTTATATGTATAAGGAAGTTCTCCCGGATTTTTTTCCTTTGCGTTTACAATAACCTTTACACTTTTTATTATGTCTGTATTTTTGATGTCGGAAATATCAAATTTCATACCAAGCGTTACGGCGTCAATTCCGTTTGAACTGTCAAGACCTATACGCCACTGTCCTGTTTTACCGCTTTTAATCTGGAAACATCCGAAATCGCCGTTATAGACGCTGTAAACGCCGTCTTTTTCGGTTTCTTCCGCATAGTCGCCCGAAAGGTATGCTTCTATCGCGCTGTTAAGCGTTGTTTTCAAAACGTCTGTGGTTGTAAGGTCTGCCTCCGTAAGCATTGTGTTTACGATTGCTTTTCCTTTTTCCGAAAGAGCTTCATATCTTACATAATCCGTCCAGCCCTCTCCCAGGATTGCTTTCATATATTTTGCGATAAGCTCGCTTTGCGGATTCGTTATCGCATTAAGAGCTGCGAGAATTTCGCTTGATGACATTGTTTCAATAACGATTTCAGCCGATGACTGCGAACCGTCAAGGCAGTTATACTCATTCCACCAAACCCCACCGTTTGCGCCGTTTCTGCGGTTTATAAGCGTATATGCAACATTCGCGCTTCCCTGCGTTTTTTTCGCTTTTATGTCAGAGGTTATGTCATAAGTAAATGTAAGCTTTTGCCTGTTTCCCGTTGCCGTCTGTGAGCTTTGCGCCAAAGCCGCAAGATTTTCCGTATTCGGATAGCCTGTATATTCGCTTACGTCCTTTGTCCAGGGCTCGTACAGATAATCTCCGTTATCATTTGTAACAGCTCCCACCGTCCAATCTGTTGTCATAGGATAAAGATATGTATTATATACATAGTTTTCGCCTACATATGTTGACTTATCCGTTGCTGCGTCGTATGACCATTCATCGTACTGCGGCTGATAGTTTCCTTTTATTTGCGTAACATTCGTAATATACGGATGTATCTGGTTGATTGTTACGTTAAGCGTTGCACTCTTTATAAAATCTGCGTCCGTAATATCGGAAAGCGAAAATTTAAGTCCCAAAGTCGCCGCTTCAAATTCTTCCTCCGTTATTACATTTCCGCAGCCTACTCTGGGCTGATTCTTATCAATACCCTGAAGCTTAAAATAATTTTTCTCCGAGAGCTGTATAGCCGATGTTTCCGATTCGGCAAAAACCGCCGTTCCTCCCAAAATTGTTAAAGTCATTACCAAAGATGTCAAAAGCGCCGTTAATCTTTTTGTTTTCATGATAATTCACCTTTCTTTTTTATTATTTATTTTTTAAAAATTCATCAACCTGTTTTTGCAATGTATTGATAATCTGCTGATTTCCGACCTTATCCATTTCAGCTCTGAAATTATCAAACTGTGTTTCCCAGTCCTCATAAATTCCCGAATTTAAAGGCTGGAGATATTTTGCGATAACAGCGTTTACCTGCGTGATATAATCCTGTATTCCCGAAGTATCGGCAACGAATCCGATTAACGGTGAACGGAAATCCGTATTATATGTTTCCGTAAACCATGTTTTGTAGTCGTCGGGCTGCGTCTGCGTCAGATACGAAAGCGAAGTGTTTCCGACAATCCAGCCGTAAAGACCGTATTTATCATCCGCTGTCGGGCTGCTCTGATATTTTGTTTCGATTCTGTCGTCGCTTACCTTCGTATAGTTTTCGCCCTCGATACCGTAAGTTAAGAGATTATAAATATCCTTATCGCTTTCTATAAGGTTAAGCACCTGCATCGCTCTGTCCTTATATTCAGAAGCAGCCGCTATGGATACGCCCTTTGCGGAAAGCGAGGTTGCGGCATATTCCTTTTCGTTATACGGAATACCTATAATTTCCGAATTATATTTTTTTGAAAGTGTTTCCGCCGTGTGAGGGTCATAGACATCGTCCCAGAAAGGATAACGGTCTCTTTGTCCCACTACGCCGTTTCTGTCTGTTGCTGAAATTGCGTCCTCTCTTGTATAGCCTTTCTTATACCATTCACGTGCGTATTTATAGCGTATTTTCGCTTCGTCTGTGATATACGGGCATACAACCTTGGGATTTTCTTCGCCTCTTACTATCGCATAACTGCCTGCCAAAGTGTCGTAGCCTGTAAGATTCAAAATTGTGGTATCTGTGAATTTACTGCCGTTCGCCTTTAAGTCCTGCAAATATTTTGTGAGTATCTGATACGTTTCTTCATTGAAATACGGAGTTTTTGCAAGCGACGCTTTAAGCGCGTCAAGGTCAAGATATTTTTCCGCCTCGTCCTTAAAGAAGAATGCTCCTCTTGTGTTATAAAGGGGCTGATATGCGGGAATACCGTAAAGCTTTCCGTCTACCTTTTGATAGTCGAAAAGCCACTCGGGAAGAGCTTCCTTTATGTCTTTTCCGTACTTATCAATTAGCTCGTCGAGCGGCTCAAATGTTCCGTTTCTCACTTCGTTTCCGAAGTCAAGCCCATAGTTGCTTGCGATATCAATCTGTTCTCTTGCAGAGGTCATAAGCATGAATTTCTGCGCATATTCGGAAAGAGAAATTATCTCAAAATCCACCTCGGCATTTACGCCCTTTTGCGCAATCTGTTCATTAACCTTTGCCCAAACCTTTTTTGAATCCGCCTGCATACCCGGACCTATCATAACGTATTTGAGCCTTACCTTTTTGTCGCTTGCCGTGTTGTTCATACAACCCGACACACACGATGCCGCCATCACAGCAGCGCATACTGCCGCAATCTTTTTCTTTTTGTTTTTCATTTTTTCTTTTCCCTTCTTTTATATAATATTATTTTTTACCCTTTTACCGAGCCTACGACCAAACCTTCCGCAAAATATTTCTGGAAGAACGGGAATACCACCATCATAGGTCCTGCCGCAATAATCGCTATTGCGTATCTTAACGTTTCCTTCGGCATATTGTTTCCGATAAGAGCCTCCTCCGCACTGCCCTGCATTTGCTTGATATAATCCGCCTCGTTTAAGAGCCTTTGGAGCAGATACTGCAGCGAATAAAGATTATTGTTTCTTATGTACAGAAGCGATGTATTCCAGTCATTCCACTTTCCCAAAAGATAAGTAAAGCCAAGGCAGGCTATAATGGGGGTGGAAAGCGGAATGACGATGGACCAATATGTTTTGAACTCGCTTGCTCCGTCAAGCTTTGCGGCTTCGATAAGTCCGTCGGGAAGTCCTTTAAAATACGTTTTGAAAAGTATTACGTTCCATGCCGACATAAGTCCGGGGAATATGTAAATCCAAAAGGTATTCCCCAAATGCAGATACTGTGTATTCAATATATATGTTGGAACAAGTCCGCCGCCGAAAAACATTGTTATCATAAGGAATACCGTTACAAATTTTTTGTGCCGAAAATTATCTCTTGCGAGCGGATATGCCGTAAGCGTCTGCACCAAAAGCGCCAAAACCGTCGAAAGCACGGAAAATCCGATTGTAACCTTATATGAATTTATAATCTGCGTCGGGTTACGGAATGCCATTTTGTAGGCATCATAGCTGAATTCCTTCGGAATCAGACTGTAGCCGTACTGTGCTACGGAGGTTTCCGACGAAAGCGAAATAGAAATCATGAGTATTATCGGAATAATATAGGTAAAGCTCATAAATAATAGTATTAAATTTAAAATAACCTTTCCGACTGTTATATTTTTGCTGTTATCCATTTTTATTATCCTTTCCCTAAAACATACTTTTATCGGCGTCTATCTTTTTAATTGCCGCATTTGTCAGAAGCAGCAATACGATACCGCACAG
>USLP01000060.1 GCA_900555525.1 uncultured Eubacteriales bacterium | reverse complement strand
CCTGAACTATATATCCGAGACAACATACAATAATTGTATTTGTGTAATTTTCTTTTTTCAACACAATAAACCCTCTTTTTTCAAAATTATAGGTATTTTAGCATATTAAAATTTTTTTGTCAAGCCGTTTGTTTTAAAAAAAATGTTTTTGTAAAAATTAGCCGTTTTTCTTGACAAAAATGCTACGATGTTGTATAATACTTATATATTATACAAGGAGAATAAAGTCATTAGAAAATCGCCCATAACCCCGCTTTTTGCTCGGGGCGGTATAACTGCGTACAGCTCCGCTCACAAAAAGCGACACCATGAACGATTTTCTTTCAGACTGAAGTTCTGCGTACTACGTCTCAGAAAGGATTGGTTATAAAATATGAAAATTCCCACAAGACTGCTCACACTAATGCTCATCGCACTAATATGCACAAGCCTTTTGTCATGCAAAAAGAAAGAAAAGGCAGAAGACCCCGCACCCGTACAAAATGAAGAAATTACCGAAGAAACACCTGTACAAAAGGAAAAATACAATGATAACAATGCACGGCCGTTTGCGATTATGATTGACAATGACGGTAAGGATTCATGGCCGCACAGCGGACTTAACGATGCATTTTTGATTTATGAAATGTATGTAGAAGGAAGTGCGACAAGGCTTATGGCGCTTTTTAAGGGAGTTAATACTCCGAAAATCGGACCTGTAAGAAGCGCAAGACACTATTATTTTGATTATGCATTCGAGCATGACGCAATTTATACCGCTTTCGGCTGGAGCCCTAAGGCAGGCGCGGAACTTCCGAAAATCGGACTTGATTTTATAAACGGCATAAAAGGCAGCGACAACGGTTATTTTTGGCGCGAACAGAAATATAAAGGCGACTATCACAGCGTTTATACTTCGATAGAAAATCTTACAAAAGCGGCGAATGATAAAGGCTATGCGCTTACAACAGACCAAAAATTTATGGAATACAATGATGAATTTACTCCCGTTACGGGCGGTTATTCCGCACAGAATATTAAAATCCCATACGCAGGCTTTTACTCTGTTACATATACGTTTGACCCCGAAAAAAACAGCTACAAAAGAGTGCTTAATTCAAGCATACTGCACCAAAGCCCCGACGGTGTTCCGTATATGCCGACAAATATAATACTTCAAAAAGCTAAAAATTACAATTTGGGAGACGGATCGCAAAGACAGAATATAGAAACAGTCGGAAACGGAGACGCAATATACATAACGGGCGGGCAGGCTATTGACATAAAATGGAGCAAGGCATCACGTCAGGCGAAAACAATCTACAAAGATTTAAACGGCAACGAAATCAAGCTGAATCCTCCCCAGACATGGATAAACATTGTTCCGCCGTCAATGAAAATTACAATCGAATAGTCTAAAATGCCCCGGTGTACAGGGCATTTTTTTAACAAGCGTTTATCATAATAAGCGCAGATATTCCGAGGATTATTCCCAAAGCACTTTTGGGGGTAATTTTTTCTTTGTATAAAACCGCACCGACTATGGCTGCAATAACCGTTGCTCCGCCGTTTACAACCGTAAAAAGTACCGTTGATGAAAGATGCGGAGTAAGCAAGGTTACAAACTGCTGAATAATGAATACGGCAAACGAAAGATATACGGCGTATAAAATAAGCTTTTTGGGTAATTTTATTTGTTCTTTATCGTCCGCCCTCATAAAAAGAAGCATTATCCCCATAACGATACTCGGTATCAAAAATGTAAGCAGCGAAAACATACATACATTTCCGTCCACTACATACATTCCGAATAATTTCTGACAAAACATAACCATACCGTTTGAAAGCATGGAAACAATCAAATAAAAAAGCGTTTTTGCCGTAAAAACTCCCGTAAGAGATTTTGACGAATCGATAAGCATAGCCGCTGACGCCAAAACTCCGATTATACACAAAAAACCAACGATTCCCACAGGCTCATTGAAGAAATATATGCCAAGTATACACGGTACAATAAGCCCTGCAGTGTCGAAAACGGAGTTTAATGCAACCGTACCGCCCGTGAGCGACTTTATACTGCAATATGACCCCAAAGCCAAAAATGCGCCCGAACATGACGCAATAATAACCGTCTTTAAATCCACAGCGCCGAAGCCGCCGTCTGTAATCAGTGAAACCACAGAAAATGCCGCGGCAAACAAATTGAAAACTGCTATGTATGCTATGTATGACTTTATCCCGTCAGGAAGAAAAATTGCCGTTCGCTTATTATACACGCTCTGAACAACTCTCATAAGCATAATTACAACAATAAAAAATAATGTCATATCAATTCTCTCCTTTTGTTGACAAATTAATAAACGTATGATATAATTATAATAAACTATATTGCAAAAATCTACATAATTATTGACGAATTTTTCTACTATCTTGCAGGAGGTCGCTATGGAGAAGGAAATAATAAATTTTTCCGTGCCGTCTTTGGCTTTTAATATAAAAAGTCTTGATACAAAAAATTCCACACCCTGGCGCGGAAATCATTCGCACAGCGCAATCGAGCTTATTTTTGTAAAAAGCGGAGCGATTTCATGCCATATTGAGGACGAATGCATTACGGTGTGTGCAGGCGATGCAATGCTTATCAACAGCGAGGTCATACATTTTTTGGAAAGCAAAATTATGGGAGATATAGTATATATTCAGATTGACATAAACGAATACAACGCGTATTACAGCTGTGAAGAAACGGGATATATAAACGAATTTATGACAAAAACCAATGCTGTTCGGTATCTTCTTGAAAAAGAGGACGGCGAACTGCACGGTATTTTAAAAAATATTTTAAACGAATTAAGCAAAAAAGAAAAGCATTACGAAGAATATGTTAAAGCTTATATTTTTATGCTTTCGGCATTTATGTACCGAAACGCAATGCTTTCCGAAGCGCATTGCGGAGCAGAAAAAATCCGTGCCGTTACGGAATATATAGAAAAAAGTTATATGTACCCGATAAGTCTGGAGCTTCTGGCGGAAAACACAGCGTTCGGAAAATTTGAGCTTTGCAGAATTTTTAAAAAAATAACGGGCGGAACGGTTGTTGAATATATAAATTATGTGCGTCTGAAAAAAGCGGAGCTAATGCTTAAAAACAGTGAAAAAACTATCTCCGAAATTGCATTTGAATGCGGTTTTTCATCAATTCAATACTTCAACAAGGTATTCAAAAAGCAAAAAGGCTGTTCTCCGAAAACATACAGAAAACAGCGTTTTTCCAATTAAAAATGAGCATTTTTGCTTTTTATAAGCTCAATAAATTTTTTGTTTTTTCCAAGCTTTGAAAACAGCGGAAAGCCCAACAGCGTTACAACAACAAATTCTCCCAATGCCGCTGTCCCGAACGAGAGCCAAAACGGCTGACCGAAAAATGTAAGCTCCCATGCGACAAAAACCATTGAAAGCGTTGCAAAAAGTCCTGAAACAAGCATACTCGTTTTTTCTCCGAAAGGCTTGTACTTTCCGAACATTGCAATCGGGATAACCGTAACAATCGTTGACATAACCCCAAAAACGAGGTCATAATATGTAAGCGGACTGAAAAGGTTTGCGATAAAACAGCCCAGTATTAACGAAACGCAATATTCGGGATTGAAAAAGCAAAGATATACCAGAATTTCCGAAAATCTGAACTGAATCTGTCCGAATGACAGCGGATATATTCCAAGCGTTGCGCCTGCGTAAACAGCCGTAACAAGGGCTATGCGTGCGATACGCGATGCAGACATTTTTTTCATACGCACTCCCCTGCCTTTTTTATAAGACTTTCTCCCACTTTATAAACGTCGCCTGCTCCGATTGTTATAAACATATCCCCCTCTTTAAGCTCATTTTCAATCATCAAAAGGGCATTTTCAAGGCTTCCCGCATATACGGCATTATTAAGTCCGTCCGCAATATCGCGAGAACTTATATTGCCCGGATTTTTTTCACGAGCGGCATATATATCGGCAATGTAAACCTTATCCATAAGCGAAAGAACTCTTTTAAAATCGTCTTTAAAAGCTTTTGTTCTCGTATAAGTATGGGGCTGAAAGAGCGCAACCACACGCTTGGGGCATTTCTGACGCGCCGATTTTACTGTCGTTTCTATTTCCGTTGGGTGGTGCGCATAATCATCATAAATATCCGCGCCCATAAATGTTCCCTTATATTCCATTCTTCTGTCTGCGCCTCCGAAATCAAAAAGCGCACTCTTTATATAAGATATATCTATTCCGTTTTCAATGCAAAGCGCACAAGCTCCCAATGAATCCATAACATTATGAAGTCCTGCAACCTTCAGCGTGATATGCGCAAGAAAAACACCGTCGCAGTATAAATCATACTGTGTTGTCAAACGTTCTGTTTTTATATTTTTTGCGGTATATTTTCCGTTTTCAAGTCCGAAAAACACAACATTGGGCAAATCCTTAACTACGTCTATTACGTTTTGGCTGTCGCCGTTTGCAACGATAAGATGTTCCGTTTTCTGCGCAAATTTACGGAATGCCGATTTTATATGATTTATATCCTTGTAATAGTCAAGGTGATCTTCTTCAACATTAAGAATAAGCGTATCGCTCGGATAAAATTTCAAAAAGCTTTCAACGTATTCGCACGCTTCGCAAACAAAATAGTTCATCGAGCCTATTCTTAAGTTTCCGCCGATTTTTTTGAAATCGCCGCCGACAGTAACCGTTGGGTCAAGCCCTGCCTGTATAAGTATAAGAGCAACCATCGAGGTTGTTGTTGTTTTTCCGTGTGTACCGCATATATTAAATCTGTTTTTATATGCTTTCATAACATATCCCAGGAGCGTACATCGTTCCATTATGGGAATACCAAGCGCTTCCGCCTTCTTCATTTCATCACTTTCCGTGCTCACTGCTGCCGTACGGACAACAAGCCCGATATCATCCGTTATATTTTCAGCTGTCTGACCTATAATTATATTTATTCCTTTATCTTTAAGCTTTTTTACATTTGCGCTTTCCGTTCTGTCGGAGCCGCATACCGTAAAGCCGTTATCCTTAAGAATAAGCGCCAAAGAGCTCATGCTCACGCCACCTATGCCCGAAAAGAAAACCTTTTTATTTTTATATATTTCCAGTTCTTCAACCATTGTATCATGCCTTTCATATAGTCTAACAAATATATTATATAACACTTTCTTGAAATTATCAATAGTTTTTTTGAAAATTATGCTAATTTGGTGAAATTTCTGCATTTATTATGCCGTTATATATTGCTTCTGCCGTTTTTTGACGGTATGTATCGTCCATAAGATTCTTAAGGTCATCGGGATTTGACATAAAACCGCATTCAATAAGTATACCCGGTATTTTCAAATTTTTAAATACAAGGTTTGGATTCGGAAGCGGTTTTGCCAAGCGTTTATTTTTCGGATTTAATTCACGAAGCCTTTCCATAACGCTTTCGGCAATTATTTTTCCTCTTTCGTCGTTTTTGGAATAAAAAACCTGACTTCCGAATATATCAGGACTTTCATATTTATTTGCATGCACGCTTATAAAAAGTGAAGCATTTGACGAATTTGCTATCTCCGCACGTTTTTTTAAATCGGCTGGGTTCTTGTTTCTCACGGACGCATTATCGTTTTCGTGAAGTGAAACGTCCGTTTCTCTTGTCATAATAACATTATATCCGTTATTTTTAAATATTTCCTCCAGCTTCAGTGCAATCTCCAAATTTATGTTTTTTTCGGGAATATTTCCCTCGCCGACGCTTCCGCCGTCCATTCCGCCGTGTCCTGCGTCTATAACAACAGTTTTCGGATTCAAATTATCAACCGAAATATTTTTGGGCGGATAAACCGCAAGCATAATCAAAACCGCCGCAAAAAGCGCAGAAAAAATTCCCAAAATAAACTTTTTCTTTACAACTATAAACATTACCGCACACTCCTCTCTTTTTCAATATATGACTTTCTTTTTATGCGTATGCTTTTTTTATAAAATTTGCAAAAAACGGAATAAAAACAGTTAAGTTTACGGATAATATCACTGAATTTTATTTTGGAGGTATCATAATGGAAAAAAATAAAGTAAAAGATTTAATCGACACACAGGATTTCACAAAAGAAGAAATTATGAACATAATCAAAATCAGCCTTGCTGTTAAAAAATGTATCAAAAACGGTTATTATCCCCAGCTTTTGAAAAACAAAACCTTGGGAATGATATTTCAGCAAAGCTCTACAAGAACAAGAGTTTCGTTTGAAACGGCGATGGAACAGCTCGGCGGTCATGCACAGTATCTTGCGCCGGGTCAGATACAGTTGGGCGGTCATGAAACTATGGAGGATACGGCACGTGTTCTTTCACGTTTAACCGATATATTAATGGCACGTGTTGACGAACACAAAACAGTTGTCAATCTTGCAAGGTGCGCAGATATTCCTGTTATAAACGGTATGTCGGACTACAACCACCCCACGCAGGAAATAGGCGACGCCATAACCATGATTGAACATCTTCCCGAAGGCAAAAAAATCGAGGACTGCAAAATAGTATTTGTCGGCGACGCAACGCAGGTGTGCGCTTCAACAATGATGATGTCGACAAAGCTCGGTATGGATTTTGTACACTTCGGTCCGAAATCAAATCAGCTTAAAGAATCATTCCTTGAAATAGGTCGCAAAAACGCTGAAATTTCAGGCGGTTCATGCAGTGTTACGGATAACGAGGACGAGGCGTTAAAGGACGCTGATTTCATTTATACGGACGTTTGGTACGGTCTTTACAATGCCGAGCTTTCAAAGGAGGAAAGGCTTAAAATATTTATGCCTAAATATCAGGTTACGTCCGAAATGGTAAAAAAAGCGTCAAAACATGTAAAATTTCTTCATTGTCTGCCTGCTTCAAGAGGTGAAGAAGTTGTTGACGAGGTTTTGGACGCACCGTATTCAATCGCTTTCGATGAAGCGGAAAACCGTCTTACGGCAATGCGAGGAATACTCATTTATCTTCTTAAGGATAGGCTTTCGGACGAAAATGTTCACAGCGCCGTGAAAGCAAATCTCGAAAAAACTTTATCCGAAATTTTTTAAAGAGTTTTTGGAAAGGAATGAAATAAAATGAGTAACGAAAAGAAAAAATTCCGCCTGTTTGACGCTGTTTTGGCGGCTGTCTGCATAGTATTGGTTGTTGAATCGGCGGCTCCTGCGGCGGCAATTGGAAATTCTCAGTTTTTCTGGTGGATATTCCTCTTAATAGGCTTTTTTCTGCCGTACGGTATGGTTTCCGCAGAGCTGGGAACAACGTATGAGGACGAGGGAGGAATATACGATTGGGTAAAACGGGCATTCGGCAATAAATGGGGAAGCCGTGCGGCATGGTATTATTATATTAACTTTCCGCTTTGGATGGGTTCTCTGGCAGTGCTTTTTACAGACGTTATAAAGCAGATAAGCGGAAGCTCGTTCGGAATGTTTCCGACAATCGTCATACAGCTTTTGTTTATATGGTGTGTTGTTATAATAAGCTGTTTCAAGATAAGCGACAGCAAATGGATTTTAAACCTTGCGGCGATTTTTAAAGCGCTTATAATGGTAACAATCGGCATATTGGG
>USLP01000059.1 GCA_900555525.1 uncultured Eubacteriales bacterium | reverse complement strand
AAAAAATGCGATATATTGCCTATCGGCAATGTGATAATGCAAACCATGGCACAAATTCAAAAAATTTTTGTCCATGGTTTTGCACCGCACAAAATAATTCCCAATTTCGTTACAATGCGCCGCGGTAGAAATGACCTCTTGTGAATTTGGTAAGCGGATTAATATGTGCGCTTACGCACATGAGGATTTCTTCGGTTTGTGCCTTGTTTTCAAAAACAAAGTCAAGACGTATTGTGCTTATTCCCGCATTTTTTATATCGTCAAGCTTATCCGTCATAATTATCGGATATGAATTATAAATTTCGTTCTTTGAACAGCTTTCACACGCAATAACAAATTCTTCGTTTTTTCTGTCCGTTATCGTTATCGGTTCATTTGTACAACCGTTTTTGACAGCCGATTTTATACAGCTTTCCGTAACCATCAGCGGAACGCTTCCGTATGCCAAAGCGTTAAGCTTTGCCGTTGTGTTTCCCATATCTTTTATGTTTTTCAGGTTTAATTCAACGCTTACCGTCTGCGATTTTACACCCTCGTTACTGTAAAATTCCGACGCTATGGAATTTGTTATATTAAGCGTGAAATCGCCGTATATTTCATATTTATCCTTAAATTTTGCGGCGGCGCCCAAAGTGCCTGCCATAACCTTTGTAATTTCGGGGTGAGAAAGCAGAAAAGTTTTGTCGTCATTAAGACTTTTCTCATCGGGAATACGCTCGCACCGAAGTCCGACGTTTGTGAGTTTTCCGTATTTTGTTTCATATTCCTCTAACGCTGTCCGCCGTGCAAAAATAAGCGTGTCGGGCTGTTTTTCTCTTATCCATTTTAACTGCTGTGCCGGTCTTACCGTTGCAAAAACCTCAATATTCTCGGCGGCTTTTCGGCGGGTCAAATTATAACTGAAATTACCGATATTCGGTTTAACATTCAGCATTTCGTCCATATCGGCGCTTATTTCTCTTCTGATGTTGTTAAGCCCCGAAACGCTTAAAAACGGATCTGAAACTTCAAAATTAACATTGATATTTTCAAAATAGAACGGTTCCGAGCCTGTTTTTGAAAGCTGTGCGCTGACCTTTTCGGCATTTAACGGCGCGTTATTCGCTTTTTCCGCCTTGACAGACGACACAAACGAGCGGATTTGTCCCAAATATTCATATTCTACGCTTATGGAATAATCTTTTTGAAAAGTTACCGAAAGATTTGCGGGCGTTTTGTAATAATCGCCCGACTGACGGAGTAGATCCGAATAATGCTTTTCAAGCTTTTTTGTATCGTCGGAATACGGATTTTCACGTTTTTTGTAGTTGAAAAGCGCACCGTTTTTTATTCCTTTGAAATAGCCTGCCGTATATCCGCCGCGCATAAACGAAGCGTTTAGGATAGCGGCATCTTCCTCGCTCGGAGCGTGTCCGCTGTCAAGCGTGCGTCTGTAAACGTCCGTAACGGCGGCGGTGTAGTATTCGCTTTTTAAACGTCCCTCAATTTTGATAACGTCCGCTCCGCTTTCGCCTACTTCACGCAGATTGTGAACGAGCGATAAATCCTTGGGGGACAAAAAGTAGCCTTTTTTGCTTTTATATTCATACATCATACGGCACGGCTGTGCGCAAAGTCCGCGGTTTCCGCTTCTTGCGCCGATGAAGCTTGAAAAATAGCACTGCCCCGAATAGCAAACGCAAAGTGCGCCGTGACAAAAAATTTCTATATTTATATCCGTTCTGTCGCTTATTTCTTTTATCTGCGCTTTTGTAAGCTCACGGGGGAGAACAACGGTATCAAAGCCGTATTTTTCCAAGAGCCTTACACCATATACGTTGTTTACGGTCATCTGCGTGGAAGCGACGATTTTTATATCTGGCGCAATACGCTTTATAATGTCATAAACTGCCCAGTCCTGCACGATAATTCCCGTAACGCCTGCATTTGCCGCAGTTTTTACGGCACGTGCGGCAGACATAATTTCATTTTCGTATATCAGCGTGTTTACCGCCGCAAAAACCTCAACACCTCTTTTTTTGCAATGTTTTACTGCTTTTTCAAGCTCGTCGGGGGTGAAGTTTTTTGCATTTTTTCTTGCGGAAAAGTCAGAAAGTCCGAGATAAACGGCATCCGCTCCGAATTTAACGGCGGATAAAACCGCATCGTAAGACCCTGCGGGCGACAAAATTTTCATATGATTTTTTCCTTTCGTTTGTACAAACACAAAATGTATTTACTGTAAAAGTAAAATAACTGCTCTCTCAGCCAAAAGACAGCAGTTATTTTTATTAACAAATATTATAATATGAATTTTTGATTTTGTCAAGTGGTTTTGACAATTTTTTTGTTTTATATGCTTTGCAAAAAGGCTTTTGCGTTGCCGATTGCAGTATCTATTGCGGCAGGAGCGCCGTATACCTTACGTTCGTTTACGCACGTATCGAGCGCAATAGCGTTAAAATAGTCATCTTCTATAAGAGGCGAATATTTTTTGAGCTTTTCCAAAGGAATTTCCTCAAGGCTTATATTATCCGCAATGCAGTCGCTTACCATTTCGCCGATTATTCTGTGAGCGTCTCTGAAAGGCACGCCCTTTTTCACGAGATAATCTGCGGCGTCGGTGGCATTTGTAAATCCGCCCTTTGCGCCGTTTCGCATTTTGTCCTTACGCACGGTCATGGTTTCAAGCATTTTCGCAAATATCGGAATACACATTTTTACAGTATCGTAAGCGTCGAAAAGCGTTTCCTTATCCTCCTGCATATCCTTGTTGTATGCAAGCGGAATACCTTTCAAAACGGTTAGGATTGCCGTTAAGTCGCCGTATACACGTCCTGTTTTTCCGCGTGTTAATTCCGCAATATCGGGATTTTTCTTTTGAGGCATAATGCTTGAGCCCGTCGAATACGCGTCGTCCAGGCGTATGAACGAAAATTCGTCGGAACACCAAAGAATGATTTCCTCCGAAAATCTTGAAAGATGCGTCATAATAAGCGACATGTCAAATATAAATTCGGCGACAAAATCCCTGTCCGAAACACCGTCAAGGCTGTTTTCCGTTACGTGGGAAAAGCCGAGAAGCTCCGCCGTGTAATGCCTGTCAAGCGGATATGTTGTACCTGCAAGCGCACCCGAACCCAAAGGCATATAGTCTGTTCTTTCATAGCAGTCGCAAAGACGCTCATAATCTCTTTTGAACATCTGAAAATATGCCATAAGATGATGCCCGAACGTAATCGGCTGAGCCTTTTGCAGATGAGTATATCCGCTCATGACCGTACTTTTATGCTCCTCGGAAAGAGTAATAAGAGTGTTCATAAGAGCTTTCAGCTTTTCTCTTATATCGAGATTGGCTTTTTTTGCATACATTCTGACATCGAGCGCAACCTGGTCATTACGGCTTCTGCCTGTGTGAAGTTGTTTGCCGATTTTACCCAAACGCTCGGTAAGTATCGTTTCGATATTCATGTGAATATCTTCCGCATCCTCCGAAAATTCGATTTTTCCGTCTTTGATGTCCGAAAGAATGTTCTTCAGCTCATCGGCAATTTTTTTCGCATTTTCTTCGGGAATTATCTTTTGCTTTCCGAGCATTGTTACGTGCGCAATGCTTCCTTGTATATCTTCTTCAAACATTTTGCAGTCAAAGGATATGGAGCTGTTGAAATCATCAACAGCCTTATCCGTATCTTTTGAAAATCTGCCGCCCCAAAGCTTCATATTTTTCTCGCCTTTCGTATAAATTATTTATTCTTTTCAACCATAAGAGCGTGCATCTTAATCGGAAGTCCGAACAGATTGATAAAGCCCTCTGCGTCTTTCTGATTGTAAACCTCGTCCTCGGAGAATGTTGCGTAATCCTCCGAATAGAGCGAATACGGAGATTTTGAACCTGCGGACATTATGTTGCCCTTGTAGAGTTTAAGTCTTACAGTACCCGTAACGGTTTCCTGCGTTTTATCCACGAACGCGCTCAAAGCTTCTCTTAAAGGAGTAAACCAGCAGCCGTCATAAACAAGTTCGCCGAATTTAACAGCCAAGGTTTCTTTCTGGTGGAAGGTCTGCTTGTCCAAGCATAAATATTCAAGCTCTCTGTGCGCATAGTAAAGGATTTTTCCGCCGGGAGTTTCATAAACGCCTCTCGATTTCATACCAACCAAACGGTTTTCAACTATGTCGTCAATACCGATACCGTTTTTGCCGCCGAGCTCGTTTAATTTTTCAACAACGCCTAAAGGTGAGAGCGCTTCGCCGTTTACCTTAACAGCTTCGCCTTTTACAAACTCGATTTCAACATATTCGGGTGTGTCGGGAGCTTTTTCGGGAGTTGTCATAAGCTTCAGCATATTGTCAAACTTCGGCTCGTTCCACGGGTCTTCCAAATCCAAGCCCTCGTGAGAAAGATGCCATACGTTTCTGTCCATGCTGTAGTTATCTTCCTTGCTTACGGGAATAGGAATATTTCTTGCTTCCGCATATTCGATTTCCTGTTCTCTCGATTTTATATCCCAAATTCTCCAAGGTGCGATAATTTTCATTTCGGGAGCGAGCGCTTTTATAGTAAGCTCAAAACGAACCTGGTCGTTTCCTTTGCCCGTTGCGCCGTGGCATATAGCCGTAGCGCCTTCTTTTTTCGCAATCTCAACAAGACGTTTTGCAATACAGGGTCTTGCATGAGAAGTTCCCAAAAGGTATTTGCCTTCGTATACTGCGCCTGCTTTTACCGTAGGATATATGTAATTTTTAACATAGTCTTCTCTCAAATCCTCGATATAGCATTTTGAAGCGCCCGTTTTAATTGCTTTTTCCACAAGTCCGTCTGTTTCCTTACCCTGTCCGACGTCGCCGCAGACAGCGATTACATCGTAATCATAGTTCTCTTTTAACCACGGAATAATGATGGAGGTGTCAAGTCCTCCCGAATAAGCTAAAATAACTTTCTCTTTCATCTTGCATTTCTCCTTAAAATGTGTTATAATATATTTTGTAGATATAATTATACAACAAAATTTATAAAAATGCAAGTATTTTTTTAAAAAAAATGAAAAAATTTTAAAAGGAATGATAAAAAATGCGTATTTTGGGTATTGACCCCGGTTATGCTCTTATCGGTATGGGAGCCATAGAATACAACGCAAACCGCTATAAAACGGTGAAGTACGGCAAGATAGAAACATCATCGCACGACGAACTTCCCAAGCGTTTGCATGAAATATTCAATTTAATGAATATTTGGCTTGAGGAGATAAAGCCCGACGCGGTCGCCATAGAACAGATGTTTTTTAACACAAACACAACAACGGCAATAGGAGTGGCGCAGGCGAGGGGAGTTATACTTCTTTCTTGCCAAATGTATGGAGTGAATATTTATGAATATACACCGCTTCAGGTAAAGCAGGCGGAAAAACAGCAGGTGCAGAAAATGGTGAAAACGCTTTTGAACCTTGAAGCCGTTCCGAAGCCCGACGATGTTGCGGACGCACTTGCAATCGCAATTTGTCATACGAATAACGCAGGCTACAATAATATTATGGAATTAATAAAGAAAGGAAGAAGATAAATGTATTACAGTATAACAGGCAGGGTACACATAAAAGAAGATTTTGCGGTAATCACGGCAGGCGGAGTGGGCTACAGAGTGTTTTCGTCCTCGCAAACGCTTGCAAGATTAAAAAATAACGAGGAATGTACGCTCTATACATATTTAAGCGTAAAAGAGGATTCGCTCATGCTTTACGGCTTTGATACGGAGGAGGAACTTTCAACGTTTAAAATGCTTATCGGCGTTTCGGGAGTGGGACCAAAGGCGGCAGCTGCGATTTTGTCTGCGCTCACTCCGTCGGAATTTGCCATGAGTGTGGTTATGCAGGAGCCGAAAAGCATAACAAAAGCGAAAGGCGTCGGCAAAAAACTGGCGGAAAAAATAATTGTTGAGCTTAAGGATAAACTCAAAAGCGTCGATTTAACAGAAATTACACAAACAAACGGTAATATAGTAAGTATGGCGGACGATTTTGTGTCTGAGGCTGTTAATGCCCTTATGGTTTTGGGCTACAGCGCCGCAGATTCCAAACAGGCGGTTGACAGCGTTAAGAATGACGCGGATAATCTTGAAGATATTATAAAAGCCGCACTCAAAAAAATGAGTATTATATAAAGGAGAAAGGCACATGGAAGAAGAAAGAATAATAACGCCGAATCTAATGAATGACGATGCGGAGCTCAGCCTGCGCCCCAAAACCCTTGATGAATACATAGGTCAGACAAAGGTTAAGGAAAATCTAAAAATTTTCATAGAAGAGGCAAAGAAGAGAAACGAAAGCTTGGATCACTGTTTGCTGTACGGGCCTCCCGGCTTGGGAAAAACAACGCTTGCGAATATCATCGCAAACGAACTTAACGTAAATTTGAGAATAACGTCGGGTCCTGCGATAGAAAAACCCGGCGACTTGGCGGCTATACTTACGAACTTAAGTGAAAACGATGTTCTTTTTATCGATGAAATTCACCGCTTGTCAAAAAGCGTTGAGGAAATACTCTATCCCGCAATGGAGGATTTTGCGCTCGATATTATAATAGGAAAAGGTCCTGCGGCAAGAAGCATAAGGCTTGATTTACCTAAATTTACATTAATCGGTGCGACAACAAAAGCAGGAAGTTTAACGTCTCCTTTAAGAGACCGTTTCGGGGTCTTGCAGAGACTTGAGCTTTATACACCCGAACAGCTTTTTGAAATAGTTAAGCGCTCGGCGCATATTTTGGGTGTGGATATTGCGGACAGCGGAGCAAAGGAAATAGCAAGACGTTCGAGAGGTACGCCGAGAATAGCAAACAGACTTCTTCGCCGAGTGCGTGATTTTGCCGAGGTTAAAGCGGACGGAAACGTAAACGAAAAAACTGCCGATATGGCGCTTTCTATGCTCGAAATAGACAAAATCGGACTTGACAGAACGGATAAAGCAATGCTTAAGGCTATGATGGAAATATTCGGCGGCGGACCTGTCGGACTTGATACGCTTGCCGCAACGACGGGCGAGGATACGAACACTATAGAAGACGTGTACGAGCCGTATTTGCTCCAGCTTGGTTTTATACAAAGAACTCCGAGGGGCAGATGTCTGACAAAATTGTGCTACGACTATTTTCATGTCCCGTATGCCGAGGATATGAAAAACGGCGGCGGACAAGCAACGCTGTTTGATTTACAAGGAAAGGAATAATTATAAAAATGAAGAAAACATTAATATTTATAATGCTCTTTATCGTTTTGTTATCAAATGTCGGATTTTGTAATAATTCGGTGAAGGTTTTGTATAACGACAAGGAAATAACGTGCGATGTACAGCCGTTTATAGAAAACGGCAGAACGCTTATACCCGTCAGAATGGCGGAACAGCTCGGCTATAAGGTTACATGGAACGAAAGCTCACGGACGGTATTTTTGTCAAAGGACAATACAAATATAATACTTACCATAGGCAATGACGTAGCGGTTGTGAACGGAAAAGAGGTAAAGCTTGACGTGCCTGCGGAAATAACGCAGAGCAGAACCTTTGTGCCTGTCCGCTTTGTTGCCGAAAATTTCGGATATTTGGTAAAATGGGATGCGAATACTATGAGCGTACTTATAAACGATTCAACGGGAATGATTGTTACGGCGGTA
>USLP01000058.1 GCA_900555525.1 uncultured Eubacteriales bacterium | reverse complement strand
CGGCAGGAATAATGTCGTTATCACAACAAACAGCGGCTTCGGTTTTGCGGCAAGACCGAGTGCGTATTAAAAAACAAAACAGTGATTGGCGGTTTTTCTCACACACTCTATTGAAATTCTGGTGTATACTTATTTTTGCGGACATTGTAAATGCCCTTTTATGTTTACTATTTCCTTTTTCTTGTCCGCTTTTTTAGTATACATCCCAAACTTCTTAAAGAATATTGTTTCAAAAAAATTCTAATGTTTGTTGTCCTTTTGTTGTCCTTTTGGTTTTATAATAAATGTAATTGATAAAATAAAAGGTGAAGGAAGGCAAAAAATGCTTATTTTACTTATCGATAACAACGAAAATGAAATTAAAAAAATACAGGAATTTTTGGCTGAAATTTTTCCGTCTGCCGATATTATGCCTTTCTCCGATTCTAAGCGTGCTATGGAGTTTATGTGCTCGGACAGATTTTCGATTGACTTGTGCTTTACAAAAATAATGATGCCGTCTGTTTCGGGGTTCAAAATCGCAAAGGAATTAAAGATAAAAAATCCGTATGCGAAAATAGTATTTATGGAAGATACTCCCGAATATGCCGGCGAAGCGTGGAAATACGGCGCTTCGGATTACATTGTCACACCGGTCACAAAAGCGGCGGTCAATCACGCTAAAATTGCCTGCGGTTAAAGGTGGTGATAAAGTTGGAAAAAATATTGTTTGTAAACGCTTGCGTTAGGGAAAATTCACGAACGCTTGGCATAGCAAAAATCGCTCTTGAAAAATTGAACAACGCATATACAGAGGTGAATTTGCAAAAAACGGATTTGAAGCCGCTTAATCGAGAAAGCCTTGATATAAGAGAAAAGCTAATTTTGCAGGACGATTTTTCGGATACTATGTTCAGCTTGGCAAAGGACTTTGCCGCAGCGGACAAAATCGTGATTGCGGCACCCTATTGGGATTTGGCGTTTCCGACACTTTTGAAAATATATTTGGAGCAGATAACGGTCTCAGGAATCACATTTCGGTATGCAAAAGGCGTTCCGCAGGGCTTGTGCCGTGCAAAACGGCTGATTTATGTAACAACCGCAGGCGGAATAATCTATGATAATTTCGGCTTTGAATATGTAAAGGCACTTGCTCAGAAGCTTTACGGAATCGGTGAAGTCCTGTTTTTCAAGGCAGAAAATCTGGATATAGACGGCAATGATGTAAATGATATTTTGCGGATGGCAAAATCCGATGCTGAAAAGATATTGAGAGGGGCACCGTAATTTGAAAACTCTTATAAAAAACGGTAAGGTAATAAATGTATTTACTAAGGAAATTGAACAGTTAAATATACTCATTGAGGATGATAAAATTATCGGCACCGGAGATTACTGCGATGCAGATGCCGACATTGTAAATGATGTAAAGGGAAAATACGTATGCCCGGGCTTTATAGACGGTCACATTCATATAGAAAGCACGATGCTTCTGCCGTCTGAGCTTGCAAGGGTATGTGTACCGCACGGAACCACGTCAATCGTTGCGGATCCCCACGAAATCGCCAATGTCTGTGGGAACACCGGCATTGCCTATATGCTTGTGGCAAGCGAGAACATACCGCTTAATGTGTATATTATGCTCCCGTCATGTGTTCCGGCAACAGGATTTGATGAATCGGGTGCAGTTCTAAGAAGTGATGATTTAGAGCCGTTTATGAGTATGGCATTTATGAGTCAGCCGGTTATTCCAAATCTAAAAATGACAACAAAAGGCTTGATAAATGTCAATAAACAGGAACTTGTTTCTCTGTTTATTGAAGATAAATGAAAGGTGGGAAGTGTATGACGGCATACAATTACGCAGCTGCGCTTATTACAGTTACAGATACGGAAACAACAGTGCTCAGACATATATATGAGAATTGGAAAGAACTACGGTTTGACAAAGATAATCAGACTTATTATGAGGCCACCTTTGTGAGAAATGGGAAAAGTTATAAGGTTGTCACAGCACAGCAGAATGAAATGGGTATGACGGCAGGAGCAGTGCTTTCCATGAAACTGATTGAGCATTTCCGTCCGAGGTATCTCATAATGCCGGGAATAGCGGCAGGAGTTGCTTTGGAGCATGTGGAGGAGCAGATTTACGGCGATGTTGTGGCGGCAGATGTTATCTGGAACTATTCATCCGGAAAATTTGTAAGTCCCGATAATGCAGATATAAAATACGGTGAACTCGGCTTTATTCCGCGTCCGACAGTGGTAAAGATGAAGGACGAGATCAAAGAGTATGTTTTAAAAGCGGCACAGAGTGAAGAAAATCAATGTCATGTTTACATTGGACCGATGGCAAGTGGCAGCGCGGTGATAGCCAACAGTGAAATACTGAACAAGCAGATACGCTCACAGTTTCAGCATACAGCAGGATTGGATATGGAGGCTTATGCTGTTGCCTATGCTGCAGAAAATGCGATCGAACCGAAGCCGGATGCAATTATCGTAAAAAGCGTCTGCGATTATGCTGACAGCAGAAAATCGGATAAATATCAGAAGTTTGCGGCGTATACAAGCTCAGAATTTGCAAAGCTGCTCTTCGAAAAGTTTCTGCCGCTTGACTAAATACAGTGAGGTGCGTATCGAATGAGTATAAAAACAAGAAAATTTGCCGACGACGGTCGGGGAATATGGATAGACGGAGACGACAGAAGTACGGTTTATTTAAACGAATGGATCAATCCTAAAGACAAAAGCTATGTTGATATCGGTGTCAGAATTTACGGTGCGAAAAAAGCAAATGATCTTAATATTTATGTTCCGTTTGAAATAACCGAGCATGAAATAGCAGACTTATCCGTGGAACTGTCGGACGACAATATTCTGCGCGGACTGTTTAATGCCAACGGTATTGTTGATGCTGAGAAAAATGAGTATACATCAGATCTAAAGTATGATGGGCGTACGGTAAGCCTTATCAATCTGTCAAAAGAAATTTTAAAGGCAAAACGTGTGGCGGAAGGAACCGTGATCACGGCAGCACTTAATAAAATACAACAACATATAACAAGCGACGAAGCATATGAACTGAATGATTCTAATTGTTACCGTATAAGGCGATTAGAGGAGGACTTATACATAAACTATGCGTCGCCCGGCTATGACTGCTCTGATGTTATCACATATCAGTGGGTGGAGGAACGGGACAAGAACATGAAGGCACATTACAACTTTTATTTTGATATTGTGCATAGTAAAATCAGTCAAAACAGCGTGCTTTTGTATGTGCTTATTATGTTACTTACAGCAGTAGCCGGAAATGCGATTTATGGTTTGATACGAAATATAATTATGCTTTTATAGTAAGGAGGAATAAAGCTTTGAATTTAAAAAACAGGATTATTTTAGAAGACTACAGAAAACAGCGTGATGATTTTGTGAAGCTTGGCGATGTGGTTCACAATATGTTAAAAAACATTGTGGACAGTATGGGAATTACGGTGCTTGGCATAGAGCACCGTGTCAAGACCGAAAAAAGCCTTGCCGGGAAATTGGAGCGAAACGGAGACTGGTATTCTCAGTTAGAGGATTTAACCGACATTTTAGGTGCCCGTGTCATTTGCTTTTTCTCGGATGAAATTGATAAGATAGGAAAAAAGGTTGAAGAAGCCTTTGTCATTGATTGGGAAAACTCATCTGATAAGAGAGCACTTATCAAAGCCGACACCTTCGGATATTTGTCATTGCACTATATATGTTCATTGCCTTTTGGTGAGGGCTATCCCGATGAAATCTGCGGAAAAAAGTTTGAAATACAGATAAGGACTACTTTGCAGCACACATGGGCAGCAATTAATCACGATTTGGGATATAAGAGTGAGTTTGGTGTGCCTCGTAGTGTGGCACGAGAATTTTCGAGAATTGCCGGACTTTTGGAAATTGCCGATGATGAGTTCGTCAGGGTGCGCAATGATATGAAGGATTACACTGAGGAAATCCGAAAGAAAATCATTGACAATAAAGCCGATGATGTACATATTGATATGATTTCCTTAAACGAATATGTAAAGCGTAACGGCAAAATGCAGGAATTGATTTCAAAGATTGCTAAGATAAGCAATGCGGAAATCAGTGAAATTGATCCGGAGAGCTATATTATTCAGCTTAAATTCTTAGGAAAGGAAACTCTGGGTGATTTGCAGAAAATGTTGGAGGAAAACAGAGAACTTGCGCTAAAGCTTGCCGAAAGGGCACTGGCAAATGCGGACCTTGATATTTTGTCCTCCAGTGTAGGCTTGCGGTTTCTCTGCCGTGCAGAGCTTTTAAATAAACACTATTCACTTGAAAAAACGACGGAATTTTTAAAGCTTTCAATGGGAACAGCGGAAAAGGCGCAGCGTCAGGCAAAGCATTTGTTTCGTACTTATGAAAAAGCAAAGGAGGAATGTGAATGACCGATGAAGAACGATATGAAAAAGCATTGAGTTTTGCAACTCAAAAGCACAAAGGTCAATATCGGGTGGGCGGTGCGGAATATATCACCCACCCGATGGCGGTTGCGGAAATCGTGAGGGAAAAAGGCAAAAATATTGATTGTCAAATTGCGGCGCTGTTCCACGATTTGCTTGAGGATACGGACGCCACGGAAAACGAAATTCTTGCACTTTCAAACGAAAATGTGCTTGAAGCGGTAAAGCTTTTAACCAAGCAAAAGGGATATGTTATGGAAAGCTATGTTTCCGCTATCCGAAAAAATGAAATGGCATTTTCCGTCAAAGGTGCGGACAGACTGCATAATTTAAGGTGTGCGTTTGCATGTGACGAGGATTTTAAGCGAAGATACATTCTTGAAACGGTCGATTGGTACTTGGACTTTTCGCCGGAAATTCCGAAAGCTGTCAAAAAATTGGCACAATCGCTTGATAAACCGATTGCAGACTTGCCGTTTTTATATGAACCTGTTGAAACATGGAAAATAAATAAAATTTAAGGAGCAGATTATTATGACTATCGAAAAAACAACAGAAAACGAAAAGGTAACATTAACAGTGTCGGGCAGACTGGACACAACCACAGCACCGGAGCTTGAAGCGCTGACGCCGTAGAAAATGAGATAAACGAACTTCGAAAAAACGAACATGTTGCGCTTGTCATTGATTTTGAAAATCTTGAATACATATCATCTGCGGGACTTCGTGTAATCTTAAAAGCACAAAAGTCAATGAACACGAAAGGCAGTATGAAGCTTACCGGTGTGAACGACAGCATTATAGAGGTCTTTGACATAACGGGATTTTTGGATATTCTCACCATTGAATAGTATCACAAAATTTCCGAATGAAAGGAGGTATAGTATGGTTTCAAAATTAGCTGTACCTATGCTTTGCAATGCGGCACTGTCTGTTATTCTGTACATACTTGAAAAGAAAACGCCGTTTGGCAAGGTTAATAACCGGCTGGAACAGGGCATGATCGGTATTCTGTTCGGTGCGCTTGCGGCATTTTCTACGGAATACGGCATTGATGTAAACGGCGCAGTTATGAATGTGCGTGATGCATCACCGCTTTGTGCCGGGCTTATTTTCGGCGCGCCTGCCGGAATTATTGCAGGACTTATCGGAGGGATTTACCGCTATATTGCGGTTTTGTGGGGCGCCGGTACATACACTCGCCTTGCGTGCAGTATTTCAACCGTGCTTGCCGGAGTTATTGCGGCGGCACTTCGCAAATTTATGTTTGACGATAAAAAACCGTCGTGGATTTACGGTATCGGTGTGGGACTTATTTGCGAGGTTCTGCATATGCTGATGATTTTCTTTACCAATATGAACGACGCAAACAAAGCGTTTATGTTTGTGCAGAAATGCACACTACCGATGATTCTTGCAAACAGTATTGCGGTAGCGGCGGCAATGCTTGTAATATCGCTTATCGGGAAAGAAAAAATACGCTTAAAAAACGAAAAAAAGCAAATTTCTCAAACATTTCAGTTTTGGCTTTTTGTGTGTATCGTGATTGCGTATGCGGCAACAAGCCTGTTTACCTATTCCCTGCAAACGGGAATGACTTCAAGAGAAACTGAGATACTCTTGAATACCAATATTTCCGATGTTGAGCGTGATATTCGTGAAGCGTCAGACAAAAACCTTTTGGAAATAACAAGGGCGGCGGCAAGTGAATACAAAAACGGTGCAAGCCTTGAAAGCCTTTGCGATAAGTATGATGTATCGGGAATCAATATTATTGGTAAAAACGGGGTTATCACAAAATCAACATTGCCCGAATTTGTGGGCTATAATATGTCAAGCGGTAAGCAGTCGAAAGAGTTTTTAACGCTGCTGAATGACAAAGACGAATTTGTTCAAGGCTATCAGCCTCTTTCGATTGATGAAAGCATCACAAGAAAGTATGCCGGAGTAAAGCTTTCGGACGGTGGATTTATCCAAGTTGGATATAATGCGGAGCGTTTCCAAAAGGATATTGACGCACGCATTATCGGATATACGAAAAACAGGCATATCGGGCATAACGGATTTATCATTATTTGCAAGGAAAACGGAAGCATAGTGTCTGATAAAGCCGAATATGCAAACAAAACAATCGATAATTTCGGAATCAGCCTAAGCGCCGATGAGGGTGCTATATTTGAAACAAAAGCAGATGACACTCTTTATTATGCTTCGTATGCGGCAGTAGAAGGCTATCGCATTATCGGCATGATACCAAAGGCAGACGCACTCTATATGCGAAATGTATCGCTTTACGTAAGCATTTTTATGGAAATTTTGATTTTTGCGGCATTGTTTATCTTGATTTATTTCCTGATAAAGAAAATTATAATAGACAATCTGCGTAAAATAAACACAACGCTTTCAGAAATTACGGACGGTAATCTGAATGTGACCGTAAATGTTCGTAGCAATGAGGAATTTGCCTCGCTTTCGGACGACATAAACCAAACCGTAAGCACGCTCAAACGTTATATTGCGGACGCTGCGGCACGGATTGACAAAGAGCTTGAATTTGCAAAGCAAATTCAGTATTCGGCATTGCCCGCCGTATTTCCGCCGTTTCCGAACAGAAACGATTTTGAAATTTACGCAAAAATGGTTACGGCAAAAGAGGTTGGCGGCGATTTTTACGATTTTTATATGCTTGGAGAAAGCACTCTTGCGTTTATGATTGCCGATGTATCGGGTAAAGGAATCGGTGCGGCAATGTTTATGATGAGGGCAAAAACCACCATAAAAGACCTTGCAGAAAGCGGACTTGCTCCCGATGAAATCTTTACGCTTGCAAATAAAAGGCTGTGCGAAAACAACGATGCCGGAATGTTTGTTACGGCTTGGCTCGGAATACTCGATCTTAAAACCGGAGCTTTAAAGTTTGTAAACGCAGGTCATAATCCTCCCCTTGTCTGCCGCGAGGATAGAGAGTTTGAATACCTAAAAGCAAGAGGCGGTATGGTGCTTGCCGGTATGGACGGCGTAAAGTACAAAACAAATGAACTGTGCCTTTCGCCCGGAGATACGATTTTTCTTTACACAGACGGCGTAACCGAAGCAACAAACGATAAAAATGAGCTGTATGGCGAGGAAAGGCTTTTGTCGCTTGCAAATAAAAACATCACAAAAACTCCGCAGCAGCTGATTGCTGCCGTGAAAGACGATGTG
>USLP01000057.1 GCA_900555525.1 uncultured Eubacteriales bacterium | reverse complement strand
GGGATAAAACCCGACCGTTAATTTTTATTAAAATTTGTTCCAAACTGTGAGATTTACTATTTTTGCATAGCTTTGAATTAATTTCACGACTTTGACCGAAACGTTTGTATCGGCATAGTCCTCCGCCATAACGGTAGGCTCGTTGTTGTCGTACATACTAACCGCCAAATCCATAGCCTGCGCAACGTCGTTTCCCTTAATACCGCCTATAACGACCGTTCCCTTATCCAAAACCTCGGGGCGTTCCGTGGAGGTTCTTATGAGAACACCGGGGAAGTTGAGCATTGCCGATTCCTCGGAAAGCGTGCCGCTGTCCGAAAGAACGCAGTAGCTGTTAAGCTGAAGCTTATTGTAATCGAAAAATCCGAACGGCTTCGGGTTTTGAACGAGCGGATGAAATTTGAAATTTCTCTTTTCGATAAATTTCATACTTCTGGGGTGCGTCGAATAAATAATCGGCATTTTATATTTTTCCGCAATTTCGTTAATCGCCGTCATAAGCGACATAAAATGCTCCTCGTTATCAATGTTTTCTTCACGGTGTGCAGAAACGAGAATATATTTCTTCGGCTCCAAATTCATACGCGTTAAAACATCGCTTCGGTTTATTTCGTCCATATGATTTTTAAGAACCTCGCGCATGGGAGAACCCGTAACAAAAATCGTCTTGCCGTCTATTCCCTCCGACAAAAGATAACGTCTCGAATGCTCCGTATACGGCAGGTTTATATCGGAAATATGGTCAACTATTTTTCTGTTTATCATTTCCGAAACATTCCAGTCCCAGCAGCGGTTTCCCGCTTCCATATGGAAAATCGGAATTTTAAGACGTTTTGCGGAAATTGCCGCAAGGGCGGAATTTGTATCGCCCAAAATAAGCAAAGCTTCCGGCTTTTCCTTTTCCAAAACCTCATATGATTTTGCGATAATATTTCCCATCGTTTCGCCCAAATCCTTGCCCACGCTGTCAAGATAGTAGTCGGGGGCTCTTAATTTCAAATTATCGAAAAACACCTGATTGAGCGTATAATCCCAGTTTTGCCCCGTATGTACAAGTATATGATTAAAATATTTATCACAGCGCTTTATAACCTCGCTTAAGCGGATTATTTCGGGACGAGTGCCGATAATCGTCATAACCTTCATTTTTTCTGCCATTTATATCATTTCCTTTCTGTTACGTTCAGCTTCATCGCCGATAGGCAATATCGCATTTTATAAAAATATATCGCAAATTGCAACGCAATTTATATCGCTATTTTTATGGGAGTGTTCAAACATTTGGTTTTCGGGCGGACACACAGGTCCGCCCCTACGGAATTAAGTTAGCGGTAATATATACTTATCAAAATTTTTGCAGACAAATAAAATTGTCTGCTTTTTTGTGCTTAAATTCTTGACAGATAAATGTAACTGTGGTATAATAATAATGCTATACAAAACTTAATCGAAACTTTGGGAGAGCGCCGCACGGTGTATCTCCATGTTTGCTTTAGTACTTATAAGAATTTGGCAAAAATGCAAATTCCAACGGTACTAAAGCATATTTTGCTTGAAAATATGGCTTCGGTTAAGTTTGTATAGCAACAAATCGGAGTTTGCATTTTTCATGCGTCAGCTTCGGTTGGCGCATTTTTTATTTTCAATCATAAGCAGAAAAGGGCTGTAGCGATTTACAAATATCAATAACTAATTATTTTAACGGTCAAATTCTTATAGGAAACGCAGGCTTATACCGGTAAAAACTATTTCGATGACTGTGGGCAGTGCAAAAAGCTCTGCCCATATTTTAACAAAAAGTATCTGAAAAATTTCGACATTTTTTACTGTTTTTTGCATAGTTTGATGAGTATAAAAAGGCGATTGGTAAGTTAAAATAAGGCTTTTGAAAACTGTGGAAATATATGAAAATTATGAATAAATCATAATTTTTACAAAATGTCAAAAAATGAAAAAAATTGCCAAAATTCATTGACATTTGATTTTTTTTGTGTTATAATGCAATAAATAAAGATTATATGGAGGGGTGGATATGAAAGACAAAGATAAAGGCGTAAAAGGTATTGTAAGAAGAATTGAAGGACTTGGACGTCTAGTAATTCCCAAGGCAGTGAGAGAGCATTTAGGAGTTACCGACAAAGACAAAATAGAGTTTGTTATCGGTGATAATGACAGTGTTATTTTGCGAAAATACAGCCATGTCTGCATATTTTGCAATTCCGACAAGGATCTTAAGGAGTTTAAAGATAGGACGATTTGTCAAAATTGTATTGAAGAAATTAAGAAAATATAATATATGGCGCCCGAAGAGGGCGCCTTTTTGAAAGCTATTTAAAAAAATTTAAAAGCAGCGGTCTTTATGGTCTTTTTTGCATGAACCGTTCTTTTTACAGCGGTAGCAAATTTCATTTTCCAAAGGCGCACCGTCCGCAAATGCTTTTATGTTTTCAAGCGTAACAACCGCAATGTTGTGCAAAGCCTCTTCTGTCAGAAATGCCTGATGTGAGGTGATAAGCACATTCGGGAGAGAAAGCAAACGGGCAATTGTATCATCCTGAATGATTTTGTCCGAATAGTCCTCAAAAAACAGGTCGGATTCTTCCTCGTAGACGTCAAGCCCCGCACCGCCTATTATTTGTGATTTCAAGCCGTCAAGGAGCGCTTCGCTGTCAATCAGCGCACCTCGTGAAGTATTAATTATAAACACACCTTTTTTCATCATTGAGATAGTTTCTTGGTTTATCAGATGATGAGTAGACTGTGATAACGGGCAATGAAGCGAAATTATGTCGCTTTTTTCGCAGAGTTCGGGAATTGTAACATATTTTACACCGTCAATTTCGCAGGGGTAAGGGTCATATGCCAGAATATTCATACCGAAGCCTTTGCAAATATCAATGAAAACTCTGCCGATTTTTCCCGTACCGATAACTCCCACGGTTTTTCCGTGCATATCAAAGCCTGTGAGACCGTTAATATTAAAATTAAAATCTCGTGTTCTGTTGTATGCCTTATGCAATTTTCTGTTTAGCGTGAGAAGCAGCGCCATAGCGTGTTCCGCAACGGCATACGGCGAATATGCAGGCACACGCACAACGTGGATTTTTCCGAATGCCGATTTGAAATCAACATTGTTAAAGCCTGCACATCTGAGTGCAATGAGCTTTATGCCCATGTTATAAAGTATATCTATCGTTTTTTCGTCAACCGTATCATTTACGAAAACGACAACGCCGTCACAGCCTTTTGCAAGTGCCGCCGTATCTTCATTAAGCTTAACCTCAAAATATTTAAAATCAACATTATAGTTGTTCTTTAGCTTTTCAAACCAAATTTTATCGTATTGCTTTGTATCGAAAAATGCAAGTTTCATCTAATCATCGCCCTTTCTTTTTTATATTTTTTCTATATTTGTTCGTTTTATGTATATACGCAAGTTTTTTGGTGAAAATATTAATGATTTGCATATTTTTTGCAAATGTCGGATTTTGAAGCCTCGAAATTTTTTCGGGGTTTCTTTAATTATAATATATTTCTTTTTAAATTTCAATACAAAAATAAAAATTAATACAAATTTTGCATGAAAAAATATTCATCGGGGAAAATAGTGTTATATTTTTTGTGTTTTGGAGGTTTTCGCTAATGAAAGTAAAAGACATTATGTCAACGCCTGCCGTGAGCGTTTCGGAAAATACGGATATTTTTCATGTTGCACGGCTTATGACGGAGAATAATATCGGAATGATACCCGTGTGTGCGTCCGACGGGAAAATCAGAGGAGTTATAACGGACAGAGATATTGTTGTGCGTGCGGCAGGAGAACGGAAAGATTTCTTTGAAACAACGGCGTCGGAGGTCATGACCGAAGATATAACAACGGTTTCGCCCATGACGGAAATAGATGATGTGTTTGAAATTATGTCTGAAATAAAAGTAAGAAGGCTTCCTGTAGTGAGCGAAAATGAGCTTGTCGGCGTTGTAACGCTCGGCGATTTATCGCAGTCGCTCGATTACAGCGTAGAAATATCCGACGCACTTTGTGAGCTTTGCCGAGACTGCGATAAGGAAAGATAAGCCTTATATTCACTCGGAGACATACCCGTTTTGTCTTTAAAAAGCTTTGAAAAATAAAGAGGGTCTTTGAAGCCTGTTGTTACGGCTATTTCTTTTATGCTGTATTCTGATTTTTTCAGAAGCTCTTTCGCTTTATAGAGCCGAAGCTCCAAAATATATTTTTTGGGAGATATACCAACTTTTTTTCTGAAAAGTCTGGAAAAATACGCACTATCCAAAAATAAGCTTTTTGCGATGGTATCAACGCTTAAATCATTGTTGTAGTTGTATTCTATGATTTTTTTTGCGGAGGTTATCGGGTCGGGAAAGCTTTTTTTGTTATTATCGGAATAAAGCAGAGAAAAAAATTCATACAAAAGCGATTGGATTTTACACACGCTTTTCAGAGAGCCGTCTTGGTCTGTATTGTATATCAGGTCTGTTATATGAAGAATTTCATCAAAATTTTCGGGAGAAAAAATCGGGTTTTCTCTCGTTATTCCAATTGAAGAAAAAACATTTTCCGCAAGGCTTCCGCTCACTCCGAGCCATTTAATGCTCCACGAGGTTTTAGCATGATAATAAATTTTTTCGTTCGGAAACATCACGAGCACATCGCCGTTTTCAAAATCAATATCACCGTTATTCCCGTGTAAAATAGCTTTTCCGTTTTCGACAGCCACAATAAGAAAATGCGAGCGTATTTCGGGACCGTATACATGGTTTTGCGTGTTTATTCTTTTTCCGCAGTAGTAAAGTCCGATATCGCCCCTAAAAAGCTCGGTATGCTTTTCAAATAAGGTTTTGTCTGTCATATAATCACCCGTTTATATAATAACGCAAAAAGTCAAATTTGTCAATATATGTTCCAAAAAAATATATTGAAAAATATATTTTTCGGAGTTATACTTTATATATTAAAAACGGAGGATTGAATTATGAATTTTTGCAAAAATACAGACGGCTTTTCATTAAAAAAAGATAATATCGGCTTTGATTTTAAAACTGCGCAAATTCCAACGGAAAAAGACGGTTTTTTTGTACTTACGGCAAGCGGAAACGTTCCCGTACCCGAAATATACGCTTGCGACAGACTTCTTTTGCCTGTTGATGAGGGCATTGCAGTAACGGCAGATGAGGAGTATGAAAAAGGGCAGTTTGACTGCGAATGTATTGGCGGAAGCTTTTGTTCGCGCGAGGGTACAATGGGAATGATTATAGTGGAAAGAGCAAAAAAATTTCTTCTTATTGCCATTGAAAATACACCTTATTCGTCATATGAAGCAAAGCGAACCGAGGGGCTTTACGGATTGAGTATAAGAGCGGATAAACCGAGCGTTGTTTCATATGCTGTGTTTGACAGCTTAAAGGATGCCTGCAAGGCATACCGAAATTTAAAAAAGGATACCTTTGTTCCGCTTTTTGAAAAAATCAAAAATAACCATGAAATTGAAAAGCTTGCAAACGGCGCTGTATTTTGGATTTGGAACGACAACTACGATAAGGTTATGTATTCCGACAGTGATACGGATATTTCGGTATCATTGGGAGAAAAATTGTTGGAAACCGCAGATAAGCTTTATAAAAGCGGTATAAGAAATGCAATGATAGGAATATTTTTTGAAAGCGATTCAAAGTATACCGAACAGCTTTATAAGAAATACGGTTACATATGCACGCAATACGATAATTATAATGACGTTTTAAATCCACAGCTTCTTAAAATCATACCCAATAATCGGGTAAAAAGGTGTGATTATACTTTTAGGCGCATGAGGGATTATCCCGACGGTGTGCAGATAAATTCCGACGGAAAGCAAGCGAAAGCGTGGGCTTTAAAAGGCTTTGACGGTGAAATGCACGACCAAAACACGCTTTGTCCGCTTGTTGCGAAAAAACGCATGATAGATGAAATACCGCAGGTTTTGGCACAGTACCCGTTTTATAAAGGACGTTTTGTAGATGTGTACGGCGGCGGTTTGGGTGAATGTTTCAGCGAAAAACATCCGCTTACAAAGGAAGAATGTCTGAAAGTGAAAAACGAGGCATTTTTTGAAATCGGAAAAATGGGACTTATAACCGGAACGGAGGACGGCTTTGAAGATATAATAAACAATCTTGTGTACACGGAGGGAATGCACAGTCCCGTGTATTTCAGAATCGACGATTCGGGCAGAAAACACACTCATATGCTTAATGCGTATGATGCGGCGTATACGAAAAAACATATGCTGAACCCACGCTGCCGTGTTCCGCTTTGGCATTTGGTATATCATGAGTGTATACTCACGCTTCCGTATTGGGGAGATTCCACGGAATCCGCTTTGGAGCTTACAAATGAGAAAATTCTTTTTGCGTGTCTGTACGGCTGTACACCTCTTTATTCATTTTTCTTAAAGGATTTTGACGCGCTTTTTGACAGCATAACCGAAAGCTATAAAAAGATAACGAAAATAACGGGAAAAACCGCAGGATTGCCCATGACAGACTTTGAAATTCTTACGGACGATTATATGATTCAGCGCAGTACTTTTGGTGATAAGTATAGGGTAACGGTTGGTTTTTCGGACAAAAGTTTAAAATTCGAGGAGATTTAAAAAAAATGAAATATTTATTAATTCCGCTTTTGTGCTTAATTGCGGCGGCAAAAATTACGGGGCAGTCGAGATTTGCAAAAACGGGCGGTGAAAAGCTTAATGACAATATATTATTTAACGGCTTTATGTTTTTGACAGCCGCAATTATATTTTTACCGTTTCTTATAAAAAACGGAGCTTCGGCCATAACGCTTTTAATGGGAGCTGTTATGGGGATTTTGAGCGTTGTGTTTCAGATTTTTTATATATGCGCATTTTCAAAGGGGAAAATGGCGCTTACGGTTATTATAAACAATTTCAGTATGCTGCTTCCTACTGCGGTTTCCGCCGCATTTTTAAATGAAAACTTCGGACTTTTTAAAGTTGTCGGAACAGTTTTGGCTCTTGTTTCGCTTGTTTTAAGCGTTTCGCCCGACAGCACGGAGGAAAATCTTACGAAAAAATCAAATAATGCCATATGGCTTATATGTACGCTCTTGGTTTTTCTTTCAAGCGGATTTATAAGCATAAATCAAAAGCTGTATTCCGTATTTACCGATAAAATCGAGGTGTTTGAATTTGTTGCGGCGGCATATCTTACCGCATCTTTTCTGTCTGCGATGATTTTGACGGCTATAAATATAAAAAATCATGTGCGAGCTTCTGCTGATAAAAAAACGGTTATATCAAGCGTCATTGTCGGGGTAATGCTGGGGGTTTTTCAATGCCTCAATACATATTCAGCCTCCGTTTTGCCCGGTACGGTTTTGTACCCTGCATATAACTGCGGTGTTTCGGGATTGGGTGCCGTTGGCACTGTTATATTTCGCGAAAAGCTTACCAAAAAACAGGGGATAGGTGTTGCGGTCGGAATTTTTGCAATTGTTCTGTTGTGTATATAAAATCAAAAATTAAATTACCGAAATTTTAAAAAACATATTGATATTTTTTGGAATTTGTATTATAATATATGTAATTAAAATCTGAAAGGATAAAAAATATGTTTGATTATGTGAGAATTGCCGCCGCCGTCGGGGATTTGATTG
>USLP01000056.1 GCA_900555525.1 uncultured Eubacteriales bacterium | reverse complement strand
AAATAGCCGTCAGCCTTGCAAAAAAAGACGAAACAGTCTATGCCTACGACATTTACAACACTTTGAAAAGTGTTGATAAAAAAATGCTAGAGGTTTATAATGTTAAAGTCATAGATTTGGACTATTTAAATAACCTAAATGGAAATTTAAGAGTAATCTATCCGGTTCATTTGCCTTTAACTAAAAGAGATATTGAAAAGTATAATCCTTCCCTAAATTATACTTTTTTAACCCATCACGAAATAATTAAAGAACTTCTGAAAAACTGGGGCAATGATATTCCCAAAATTGAAGTTACAGGAGTTAAAGGAAAAACCAGCTGTGTTTTTATGCTTAAAGAAATTTTTGAACAGCCCGAAGCGGTCAGCAAGACAATTTTGCCGAGAATAGAAAACGGAAAAATAAAGCTTGACGATATTGAATTTACTTCCGAACAGCTTAAAGCTTTCAGAAAAATATATATCGTTGCCTGCGGTTCGGCTTATCATGTCGGAATTGTCGGAAAATACATTTTGGAAAAAATGTGCCGCATTTCCGTTGAGGTTGACGTTGCGTCGGAATTCAGATACAGAGACCCGATTGTGGACGAAGGCACGCTGTTTATAGCAATAAGCCAGTCGGGCGAAACGGCAGATACATTGGCGGCTCTTCGTGAGGCAAAACGCAAGGGCGCAATGACGATAAGCATCGTAAACGTTGTGGGAAGCTCCATTGCAAGAGAAAGCGACAAGGTTATTTATACATGGGCAGGCCCCGAAATAGCCGTTGCTACCACGAAAGCATACAGCGCACAGCTTTCCGTTATTTATCTTTTAAGCTTGTATATGGGTGATATTCTGGGAACGGTTACTCCCGAAGAAATCAAAAACGCTGTTGACGGACTTGAAAATCTTTCGTTCCAAATGAAAAAAATTCTTGAAGATATGCAGATTTTCAGCGATTACGGCAAAAAATTCAAGGATAAAGAGGACGTGTTCTTCATCGGCAGGGGAGTTGACTATGCGCTCAGCATGGAGGGCTCGCTGAAGCTTAAGGAAATTTCTTATATTCATTCCGAAGCGTATGCGGCAGGCGAGCTTAAACACGGCACAATTTCTCTTATTGAGGACGGTACGCTCGTTATGGCGCTTGCAACGCAAAAGGAGCTTATGGAAAAGACAATTTCCAATATTAAAGAGGTTAAGGCGAGAGGCGCTTGCGTGGTGCTGTTTTTGGCAGAGGGCGAAACGGTTACGGAGGACGTTGCGGACTATATCTATTATATCCCCAAAACTGTTCCCATGCTTATGCCGTCGCTTCTTATTCTTCCGCTCCAGTCGATTGCATATCATATTTCCAAGGAAAGAGGCTGTGATATAGATAAGCCGAGAAACCTTGCGAAATCCGTTACAGTAGAATAAGTCTTTATAAAATCGCCCATAGCACCACTTTTTGTTCGGGGCGGTACAATGTCGTACAGCACCCTTACTGCAAAGCGGCACTATGAACGATTTTCTTTCAGACTAATACTGCGCGGAAAAATGACAATAAAGTAAAGGACTGCATTTCGTAGTCCTTTACTTTATCATAAGAATCGCTTTTTTCAAGCGGTTTAAACCGTCCTTTAGCACAGCTTTCGGGCATGCTATGTTAAGCCTCAGGAATTGTTCGCCGCCCAAGCCGTATTGAGCGCCGTCCGAGAGAAAAAGCCCTGTTTTCTTTCTTATATGCTCCGCCAATTCGATTGAATTTTTGCAAATGGAGGAACAGTCGAGCCACAAAAGATACGTCGCTTCGGATTTTACAAGCTTAAGCATGGGAAGCTCGGCTTTTATAAAGTCGGAGACAAGCATGCGGTTTTCGTCCAAATATTTGCGCAGCTCGTCAAGCCATTCACCGCCCAAACCGTATGCCGCCGTTACCGCCTGCACGGCGAAGCAGTTCGGTTCTGCCGCTTCGTCCGTATTAAGACCTCGGTTTACCTTGTTTCTCAAATATTCGTTCGGAATCATGACGGCGGCAGTCTGCAAGCCTGCAAGATTGAACGATTTTGTCGGCGAAATGCAGGTTATGCTGTTCATTTTACATTCCTCCGATGCTGATGCAAAAGGAGTATATGTTTTTCCCGTTTTCGTTAAATCGCAATGAATTTCATCGCTTACAACGATAACGTTATGCTTTTTGCAAAGACCTCCGACTTTTTTTAATGTTTCCTTAGACCAGATTTTTCCGATAGGATTATGCGGATTGCAGAAAATTATCATGGTAGTCTGCGGATTTGAAAGCTTATTCTCCAAATCGTCAAAATCGATTTCATAACGTTCTCCGTCATATTTCAGCCTGCATTCAAGCACATTTCGCCCGTTGTTTACAATGGAATTGAAGAAAATGTTATAAACAGGCGTAAGTAAAAGAACGTTTTCGGCAGGGGTTGTCAGCTTTCGCACAATGCTTGAAACAGCAGGAACAACACCCGTGCAAAATATCAGCCATTCCTTTTTGATTTCAAAATTATAACGGCTTTTCCACCGGTTCATATATGCAAAATACCACTCGTCCGGCACAATATTATAGCCGAATATGCCGTGCTTCGCTCTATCAAGGATTGCTTCCGTAACAGCGGGGGCTGTCCTAAAATCCATATCCGCAACCCACATCGGAAGTTCACTGTCATTCACCGACCATTTGAGCGAATTTGTGTTTCGTCTGTCGTTTACAGTATCAAAATCATATTTCAATTTTATACCCCCGTTCATGCCCTGACAATTATTTTTGTTTTCGTCTTGTCTATTTTGTCCGCTTCCATAATGAGCGTGTCAATATGCTCCGCGCGGATAATTCCGCCCGACGGATTCATCACGCTGTCTATTTTTGAGGTTATGTCTGCGTCAACCGTGGAATACTCAAACGCAAGCGAGGTATTTATAAGCTTGCAGTTTTTCATTGTGAGATTGTCTATATAACACATACCTTGCAGGCTTTCAACCGTGCAGTTTATAAGCGTGAGATTTTTTGAATTCCAGCCGAGATATTCGCCCGATATATATGAATCGTAAACGGTAATGTTTTCACTGTTCCAAAAAGAATCTTTTGAAAGCATTTTTGCATTTCTTATTTCAACGTTTTTTGCACCGTCAAAAGAATAATTCCCGACAAGACTGAAATTTTCGGCTTTTACGTCCGAGCTGTTCATAGCGAAATAATCGCCGTGAGCAGATACGTTTTTCATGGAAACATGCCCGCAATTCCAAAGCGTTTCGTAAGCATTCGGAAAAACTATGTTGTTTAGGATTATGTTTTCCGCACGTCTGAAGCTTTTCGGCGCTTCTACGGTCGTGTCCTTTAAGTTTATATTTTTCGTGTACCAAATTCCCGCACGTGCCGTGTCAAAGAGTATGCAGTCTTCAAGATATATATCATTGCTGTACCAAAGCGGATATTTCCATTTGAACATACAGCCGTAAAGCTTAATGTTTTTGCTTTCCTTAAGCGGTGATTCACCGTCCGCAAAAACCGTGTCCTCAATACAGAGATTTTCTCCCATAAACAATGCTCTTTCACCTGTCAAAGATTCTTGCTTTATCTTTTCCATTTTCATAAGCTCCTTTACATTGTTATATCTATATTCTACTACAAAATTTCGATATTGTCAATACATTAATACGGCAGAAAGCCGATTTAAGCCTTCTGCCGTAATTTTTTTAAATTGGTACAAATTTTCCACACGTACGGAATATGCCGCGGTGTCATTCCGTATGGTTGTACAAACCTATAAAACAGTGATATAAATTACATTGCGGTTTGCAGTATTATTAAATAGGCTTGAGTTTTTTTGCTATTTTCTGTAAAACGATAAATAAAGTCCTTTGGGGAGGCTTTTGCACTCTTCATTAAGACTCATTTCCTTTCTTAAAAGCATAGGGGTTAGGTTAAAATATTTTTTGAAAATTCGATTAAAGCTTCGTATACTTCCGAAACCTGCCTCAAATGCAATTTCAGCTATTGATAAATCGGTTGTACGAAGCAGATACTCCGCTTCTTCAAGCCTGAGGTTTTCCAATGTTTCACAAAAGGAGATACCAAAATTTTTCGTAAAAACACGGCTCAAATGTTCATGCGTAACACCTATAGCTTTTGCGGTAGAAGTAAGTGAGATTTTTTCGTGGTAATTATCTGTTATATAATTAAGTGCGTCCGAAAAAATGCTTCCGCCTTCATATTTTGTGTTTGTCAATGACAGTTCATTGTAAAGCAATGAAAATGTTTTATAGATGATATCCTTTTTTTCAAAAGGGTTCAAGGCTTTGCCATTCATTTTTTGTCTTATGATTTTTTGGGTTTCAGGGGATATACTGCCAATAAACTTTGAAAAACACTTGTTTTTCAAAAGTGAATTATATTCGGGAATTTCTTTTGGCGAAATTTCCAGTATATATATTTCAGATGTGCTTTCTGTCTTGTAACCATGACGCTCAGTTGGCATTATTACCGCAAATTCTCCTGCTTTCAAAAGATATTTTCTACTATCTCTTATAAGAAATATTTCGCCGTTCATTACAAAAATAATCTCTATATGATAATGGAAGTGCGATATACAGGACACGTCTTTAAAAATTGAATCGCGTATTTTTCCTTCTCTCAATATAATCACCTAATATCAATATTTGTCTATAATTGTACATTATTTTTCTTGCTTTGTCAAGAGCTTTATGTTATAATCTTTTTAATAAATTTAAGAAACGGAGAATTACTTATGGTATACATATTATTTTTTGTGTTTTCGTTCGGAACAGCGCTCTGTGCTGTTTTAAAGAAAAAATACTCGAAAATGACGTTAAACTCAGTTGCTTCGGGTGAAATTTTTCTTTTCGTAATATCGGTTGTGTCGGTAATTTTTTATGCTTTTTCTTCAGGGTTTGACGTTGTTCCCAATTTGCCCACATTGGCATACAGCGCTGCTCTTGCGCTGCTTGCGGGAGGTTCGGTAATAAGCGATATTTTGGCTTTGCGGCAAGCTTCTGTCATAACAGTATCTATTTTTCAGAATTCGGGAATGATTGCAATTGCGTATATATTCGGTGTAATTTTTATGCAAGAGACGGTATCTGTTTTTAATATTTTAGCTTGTTTTATTGCGCTTTTTATAGCAATACAGCCGATATTTTCCAAAGATGATAAGTCAAAATCTACCTTAATCGGATATATTTTGTGTTTAATTATATTTTTTATAGACGGGTCTGCATCGTGCCTTTATAAGCTTTATGCGACCTCGACGAACGTATGTCCAAACAGCGTTCTCTGCTTTTGGGCTAATGTATTTCTTATTCCTTACACAGTCTCATCTTTGATACTGAAAAGAAAAAAGGCGGTCAAAAAAACAAATAATGTCGGATTTAAGGCATGCGGTATGGCAATTATAATTTCTGTACTTAACTGCGCAAGTACGCTTTTGAGTATTTATATATTAAAAAATATTAGTCTTACATTCTATACAATAGGAGCTTCAAGCATTACGTTGATTTTTTCTTCCATATTATCTGTATTGCTCTACGGGGAACAGCTTACGAAAAAATCTGTATTAACTATAATTCTTTCCATTTGTTCCGTTATACTCGGTGCATTATAATTTTTTGTCAATAAATTTTTGTTGTTTACATAAACGTCCAAACCTATAAAACGGGCGGACACGCAGGTTCGCCCCTACAATTGGAAAATTTAAAAATTTGTGTGAACCTACCTCAAAGTGGGAGGCCTTTTTCGCATATGACGCCTGAAATTCTGCTTATGTGGCATAAATTGTGGAAGTATTTCTTTCCGAATTTTTCGCTTGCAAGCAGTAAATAGGATTTTTTTGAGTGTTCAATCATTTTTTTTCTGATGTAATTTTCTTTATCGGAAATATCCGTAAGCCAGCCGTCCTCCGAAAGTCCTCTGCACGAAAAAAAAGCGATATCAGCATTAAAATGTGCTATTGTTTTGTATGCTTCTTCGCCGACAAGCGCATTGCAGGAGCTTATCAGCTCACCGCCTGTCGAAATCGTTTTTATCCCGTATTCGCCAAGCTTGGAAAGCGCTTTGACACCGCTTGTTATAACCGTTAAGTGATTTTTTAGCGTCAGATACGGTATCAGATTATAGGCGCTTGATGATGAATCAAGAAAAATCACATCATAATCGTTTATAAGCTCGACTGCTTTTTTCGCTATTTCAATTTTTGCGTCGCTCTGTTCAAGCTCACGGATAACAAACGGTATTTTCTGCGTTGAAATGCTCTTTTCTTCAATCATCGCACCGCCGTGTATTCGTTTTATAAGTCCGCTGTTTTCAAGATTTACAAGGTCTCTGCGGATTGACGCTTCGCTTGCGAAAAGCTTTTTTGCAAGTTCCGAAACGCTTATTTTTTTATTTATCAGCAAGGCTTTCAAAATTTCTTTTTCTCGTTCTTTGTTCATTTGCGCACCTTCCCTTTAAAAAATCATTCATTTATTTGCTTGTTTTATCAAAAAAAATGAATTATATTGACAAAATGATTGTTTAGAGTTATTATACTATATAAATACATAGTTGTCAAGATAAAGGAATGATTAAAAAATGATTGATTCATACGAAAATATGTGTATTTATGATATGCACACCCATTCCGAACATTCGCACGATTCGGTCTGTAAGCTTTCGGATATGGCACATTCGGCAAAAAAACACGGTCTTTGCGGATTTGCCGTTACCGACCACTGCGACATTGAGTACTGCGATACAGTTGACGTTTTTGAAATTGCCAAAAACTCTGCCACAGGCGCACGCGCTTTGGGAGCGATTTGCGGAACAGAGATAGGGGAGGGCTTTTGGCACGGCGATATTACGGAAAAAATCATCAAACAAAATAATTTTGACGTTATTATAGGCTCGGTTCATGCGGTGAGATACAAAAATTACACTATGCCGTATTCGCAGATAGATTTTTCAAAAATGCCGAGAGATGAAATAGGCATTTATATAAGTCAATATTTTCACGATATGAAAAAAATGATTACGAAATGTGATTTTGATATATTGGCGCATCTTACGTGTCCGCTTCGTTATATAAGCGGAAAATATAAAATTCTTGTTCCGCTCGATGCTTACAGTAAGCAAATTGATGAGATTTTGAAGCTTATTATTGAAAAAAACATTGCGCTCGAAGTCAACACATCAAACGTTTTTCCGAACAGCGCATATTGTGAATTTATGCCGTGCGAAAGTATCGTAAGACGCTATAAGGAGCTTGGCGGCTATCTGATTACCTTGGGTTCTGATGCTCATATAGCCGAAAATTGCGCCAATAGCTTTGAAAGCGCATACAAAATGCTTTGTGAAGTAGGTTTTGAAAACGTTTATTATTATAAAAACAGAACCGCAGTACCATGCGGAAGAAAGGCGGAAACAATATGAAAGCAGGAGTATTTTACGGAAAAGAAAGCTTGAAAATCGAAGATTTAAAAATACCTCATCCTAATGATGATGAGATTGTTATTAAGGTTATGGCTTGCGGAATTTGCGGTACGGATATACATATATTTGACGGCGACGAGGGAGCGGCGGCAACCCCGAAAGGTACAGTTTTAGGGCATGAATTTTCGGGTATTGTTACCGAAATCGGAAAAAACGTAAAAAATGTAAACGTCGGCGACAGAGTTTGCGTTGACCCTAATAAGCTGTGCGGCAGCTGTTATTGGTGCAGAAATGCAATCGGGCATTTTTGCG
>USLP01000055.1 GCA_900555525.1 uncultured Eubacteriales bacterium | reverse complement strand
GCCGTAACAGACGCGCCTGCGGAGACACCTCTGGAACTCATATGCGCATAAAGCGTCATAACACCGCCGCCGTGGTTTATAATAATGTAGTTACCGTACGAGCTTGAATACTGCGATGTTGTAACCGTGCCTGCCGCCGCCGCCACTATATTTGCGCCGCTCGGTGCGGCAATGTCTATACCGCTGTGCGTTCTGTATATTTTAAGCACAGGGTGAAAACGTCTGCCAAAATATGACGTAAGCTGCTTATGACCGGGGCACGGCCAAACCATTCCGCTTGCGGAATATGACTGTGCCGGAGCATTTTTAGCTTGCGCGGCTTTCGCCTGTTCTTCAAGAATTTTCTTGATTTCATTCTGTATTCTTGCGTTTTCTTTTTCTTTCAAAGCCTGCTCGGCTTTTGCGGAAGCTATGTCATTATTGATTTCGTTTAAAACCTGCTGATTTTCCGCTTCCAAAGCGGCAACTCTGTCTTTTTCCGTCTGCGCCTGCACCTTAACGGTTTCAACCTGCGCTTTATCGGCGGAAAGCTGTTCCTTTATTTCTTCCGTTTTCTCTTTTTGGTTTACGATACTTCCGATAATCTCCTGATCGTATTCCGCAAGCTGTTTTATAATTCCGAGTCTGTAGAAAAAGTCCGAAATACTTCCGCTGTCAAACAAAATTTCTATATACGAAAGCGAATTATCCTCATATAACGCCTGCATTCTTTCAACAAATTTTTCCTTTGCCTTGCCTTCCTCGCCGCTGAGCCATTCTATGTCGGCTTCTTTGGCTTTTATGTCGGATTCCAAAGCGTTCACTTGATTGATAAGCTTAGTAAGCTTTGCATTTGCTTCAATGAGCTGTGCGTCAAGCTGATTTTTCTTTTCCAGATACGGAGTTTTGGATTGCTCCGCTTTGTTGATTTTATCCTTAAGCGCATTTATATCGCTCTGATTTTGATTTTGTTTTGACTGCAAATCGGACTTTTTGTCGGCATAAGCAGTATATGAACAAAAAATCATTATTATGCAGATAAGGACTGCATTAATTCTTTTTGCCATTCTTGCACCTCCGTTAATATCCCATAAAAAATCTGTTTATTGCGTCTATAATCGCTATTACCACGGGTACGACAAGCGCCATAAGAAAAACAATCACAATCATAACGCTTATCTCTTTTTTGCCCTCTATTTTAAACACCTTTTTACAGAATTTTCTCCACATATGAGAAAATGTTTTTTTCACAGAAGCTGATTTTTTCGTACGGCTTTCGGTACTGTGATGATGATGATGGTGATGATGGTGATGCCGTCTGCCCGATTCCTCCGTATTGTCAACTACTATAACATTATCCTCCATTTATATAACTCCTTTAAACCTTAAGATATTTTCCAACGGCAAACGATGCGCCCAAGCCGCCTACCAAAAGCCCGAATACGCTGTTTGAAACGAGCAGGCTTCTTGCTACTTCTCCGACATTCATAAAGCTTATACTGTTCATAAGTCCGTTTAATGCCGTATGGAAATTTCCGAAAAGCACAAAATATGCGTATATAAGAATACCGCACGCCAAAAGCGAGCCGAAAAGCCCTATAATAAGTCCCTCCAAAATAAACGGGATTCTTACAAAGCGGTCGGTTGCGCCAACATATTTCATTATGTTTATGTGCTTTCTTCTCGAAAAAATCGAGACATTTATTATGTTTGAAACTATGCTTAAACACAAAAGCGCCAAAAGTATATACGCAACTATGCTGTATATTCTTATTTTGCGTGAAAATGCGTCTATTTTCTGCGAAATTTCAACGCTGTCCGACACAGAATCAACCTGCGGAATCGCCTTTATGGAATCTATAACGCTCTGCGCCGATGAAAGATCGGTAAGCGTAACCAAAAACGAGTTTCTGAAAGGGTTGTCCTGCTCGTTAAGACCTGCAAGAGCAGACGATTCTCCGAGCTCGTTTTTTATATCCGTAAGTGTTTCGCTCTTTGTTTTTAATACTGCGTCTCTGACGTGTTCAACGCTTTTTATTTCTTCCGCAACAGCACCGAGGTCTGTTTCGGGAACTGAATTTTTTATGTATATCTGAAATTCAAAGCCGTTTCCTATCTGCTCGGAAACATACATTGTATTAAGCGATATAATTTCAAAAATTCCTATTATAAAAAGCGAAACCGTAACCGTTATAATTGTTGTAAGCGTAACGGTTCTGTTTGTGAACAGATTGGAAAACGCCTCTTTGAAATAGTAACTAAAGTTCTTCATCTTCGGCATATCCTCCCCGTTCGTCATCTCTCGTGATAAGTCCTCCGACAACCTCCACAACACGCTTGTGCATACTGTTTACGATTTCCTTATCATGCGTTGCCACTATAATAGTGGTACCACTTTTGTTTATCTCTTCAAGATAGCTCATTATTTCTCTCGAAGTTTCGGGGTCAAGATTTCCCGTAGGCTCGTCCGCAATTATAAGGTTGGGATTATTGGCAAGCGCTCTTGCTATAGCCACCCTTTGCTGTTCTCCGCCCGAAAGCTGATTCGGCAAAAATTTTGCCTTTGACGAAAGCCCCACTCTTCCCAAAACATCGGGAACACGGCGGCGTATCTGACGGTTTGACGCGCCTATAACACGCATAGCGTACGCAACATTTTCAAGGACGGTTTTGTTATCCAAAAGTCTGAAATCCTGGAACACCATGCCCAGCGTTCTGCGATAAAAAGGTATTTCCTTTCGTTTAAGCTCCGCAACCTTAACGTCATTTATTATTATATTTCCGCTTGTCGGCTTTTCTTCAGCCGTTATAAGCTTTATAAGAGTTGATTTTCCCGCTCCGCTGTGTCCGACAAGAAAAACAAACTCACCTTTTTCTATTTTCAGATTTATTCCGTTTAACGCACTTACGTTCGTATTGTCATAAACCTTTACAACATTTTCAAAAACTAACACTTAAGGCACCTCAGATTTTCATAACGTTTGCCGAGAGATATTTTTTAACCATCATGGCAACCTTGAATATAATAGCGTCGTCAAACTGTCTCAAATCAAGACCCGTAAGCTTTTGGATTTTATCAAGACGATAAACGAGCGTATTTCTGTGGATAAAGAGACGTCTTGACGTTTCAGAAATATTAAGGCTGTTATCAAAGAACTTCTGAATTGTAAGAATTGTTTCTTGGTCAAGCTTTTCGATAGAGCCGTTTTTGAACACTTCGTCAAGATACATCTGACAAAGCTTAACGGGAAGCTGATATATAAGTCTGCCGATTCCCAAAGCTTCATAATTAAGTATTTCTTTATCGTTATCAAAAACTTTGCCTATTTCTATTGCGAGCTGCGCCTCTCTGTAGGAGGTTGAAATTCCTCTCAAATCGTCCGTTACAGAACCGATTCCGACGCAAACGTTTACCATAGCGTCGCTTCTTATCATATTAATGATTTCTCTTGCGATTTTCGTTTTATCCTTAACAGCCGCATCCTTGGGCATTTCCAGTATAACGGCATAGTTCTTTTCATCTATCGTTATAACAAACTGTTTACCCTTTTCGGGGAATATTCCCTGAAGGATTTCGTTTACCGAAGAATCGTCGGGAGACGGAAGCGAAACTGCGAAAACTATTCTCGATTTTTCGTATTCAAGCTTAAGCTCCTTGGAACGTACATATATATCTCCGGGAAGCACACTGTCCAAAACTATATTTTTTATAAAGCTTATGGTATCGTATTTTTCTTCATAATGCTGTTTTATCGTAATGAAAGAAGCCGCAAGAAGCTGTGCGCATTTCTTGGAAATTTCGTTTGTATTCTCAACATAAACGCAAAAATCAAATTTAGAACGCGAAAAAACGGGCTTATATGTTATACCGCTGTCGGTAAAAACAGCGCCGTCCGTAATAAGGTCCATATTAACGGGCATTTTTTTGCCCACGCTTGATGTACTCGAAGCCGCTATTATCGTTCCGTTTTCATCGATTATCCCGAAAGGATACTCAACTATTCCGACATATTGGTAGATTGCGCTTTGAAAATGCTTATTCAGCATGGTATCACACTCCTATATAAATTTTACATCCAGATATAATTTTACATATACATTATATATTCTAACATACAATTGTGAAAATTGCAAGTTTTTTTAACGATTTTCCTTAATTTTTATCGAATTTATTGTTTCTTTGAGCTTTTTTGTAAGAAATTCAAGTTCATTTACGTCCTCTTTGCCACGTTTTGCCTCCAAAATTCCCGACATAATTCTCAAATGATTCTCAAAATATTCCCGTCTTAACGGTTCGTCTTCCGAAATTTTTCCGAAATAAAGTGAAAACAAATCTTTTTTTTCTTCCTCTCCCCGTTTTGCACGCATTATATTGTAAAATCGGCTGTTTTCCTTTGCCAAAACCTCTTTTTCGATTATGTAGCCGTTTTCGCAGAGGAATTTCCGAAAAATATATATTTCCGTCATAGGCTGAACCACAACGGCATCTGCGCTTTTGGCATAATCCTCACTTTCGGAAAGTATTTTCGCTGCCATGCGTCCGCCCATTCCGCATATGCTTATAACGTCCGCTTTTTTATCTTTGAGCTCTTTAAGCCCGTCAGACTTTATCAATTCCGTTTTATCGGAAAGTCCGTAGTGTGCTATATTCTTTTTTGCAGTCATGAGCGGACCTTCTCTTATGTCGCAGGCATATGCAAATTCTATTTTTCCTTTTTTCAAAAGATAAATAGGCAAATAGCCGTGATCGCAGCCTACATCGGCAAGAACTTTTGTTTCGCCTATAAGCTCCGCCGCTTTTTTTAGTCTTTGTGTTAATGTTATCATAAAAAATCTCCAAATTTACAATCAATGAATTATAATAATAATTTATCACATTTTTTCGTTTTTGTCAAGTAAAAACGGCTCGCAGCAAAATGCAAGCCGTTTTTTGTCAGTTATCCTTTTTTTCATCGCCCAAAAGCTTTTTGAAAATCGGAGGGAGCGGTACTCCCAGTGAGTTTAAGTTTTCGGTTACGGAAATAAGCTCGGTGTATACATAATAGCAAAGAACGCTGTTTGAAATTATAAAATATGTATCGGAAAAAAATTCCGAAAGTCCCAAAGACATTATGCAAACCAAAACCATTCCGCATTTTTTAAAACCGCCGTCCCGCAGCTTTGAGGAAGATATTTTCCCGTCCGTTTTATATGCCTTGGCTATCCCTGTCGCAAAATCCGTAACGATTCCGAAAACAAGCGCAAGCCACAGCAAATTAAAATTGATTGAAAAATCTCCGAAAAGCTTGGAAAACGTATCAATATTAAAGTCCGTAATAGTTATTCACCTCCTTGGAGCGCTCTCATCACTATAACGATTGTCCATAACTTATCCTCGTTCAAATTCAGACTGCCGTCGGGCAAACCTTTCAAAATGCCCTTTTCAAGCGCCTTATGAACATATTCTTTTGCCCAGTCGGGGCAGGCTGTTGTCCAGTTGTAAATTTTTTCTTCCATTTTTGTTTCCTCCTTTTTTGCCGAATTGTTTAAAAACTCAGCAACCTTATTTATATCAAAATTTTTACCGGGGCAAGCGGTTGCATTATAATCGCAATGACGTGCATATTTTTGTATGCTCGGTATCTTCGCTTTTAAATATTTGTAAAGCTCGGCGCATGATTTATACTGTGCGTCTGTCGGCGTCTGAACCGAAAAATCGCCCTGCAAGCCAACCGAAATAACATGGCTGTTATGCCCTGCAATTCCCGCAGCGATATGTAAGCCCCTGCCCTCGTATACGGTTCCGTTAAAGCCTATCCAATAATTATATCCAATGGCAAGCCATCCGTTTTTCATAACGTGGTATACTTCAACATCATTTACCGTCCAGGTCGGGTGCGCCATATGATGAAATGCGACAGCGTCAACCTTGTCAAGCTTAAGCGGCGTTAGCATTCCCCTTATAATTTGATTTTTGATTTTCTTTATTTTCATGTCTTCACCTCCCTTCTTTTTTATAATAACACAGATTAGGTCGCTTCTCACACCAACTTTTTGTTTTTAAGTAAAATTTTTAAAAAAAATACTGTGCGATTTTACCATAACATTTATAAACTCAAGCGTAAGCGTCCGTGTTTTGCCGTCAATCGGCAAGTATAAAACGCTTTGTTTTTGTGCAAAAGTGAGAATTTGGAAAAAATAAAATAAAACTCTTGAAAATAAGTGTGCATTGATATATAATGTATATATCATTAAGAACGGAGACCAATATAAATGGAATTTATTATAGAAAAAATTGTATGCTTTCTTTTGGCGGCGCTTGATATTTTTCCGCTTGCAATACTGCTTTATAAGCCCTTCAAGTCCAACATGGGCGCATCATACAAAAAGGCGATGGCTTTAATGGGATTGGGCTTTATGCTATACGACGTAATGTTTGCTTTTCTTTTCACACAGCCGTTTTATCCCGACAGCATTATGGGCTGTTTTCGCTTTTCACAGCTTGCTGTTTTGGCGGCTCTTACCGCTATATTGACAAAGGAACGTTTTTCAAGGCTTATTTATATTTTTACATATCTTTATTCGCTCGGTTTTGCAATTCTTACCGCATCGGTAATTACCGAACAGCTTATATACCCGCTTTTTACCGAAATAAGAGTTCAGCCGTATTTGATTATGACAATTGCCCGAATCATACTTACCGCATGCTTCTACCGTGCCGCAGACAAAACGGTTTCAAATACGCTTACGCCCAATCTCAAAATTGAAGATGACGATACATGGAATTATCTGTGCATTTTCAACGTGCTTTTCATGATTGTTCTGCTCTTTGTTTCAACAAGTACGCTTTCTCTTGACGAGCCGAAATTTTCGGCTCTCTTCGGAAGCGCAGCGCTGTTTTTTACGGTTACTTTGATAAACACCATGTTTTTCTCTTTTTCAAAGGAGTTGAAAGCAAAGACGGAAGCTGCCGTAAAAGCCGAAAACGAGAAGAAAATTTCTGAGCTTTTAAAAAGCAGATATGAGCTTATGAGCGAAGGCATAAAGGAAACACGCCATCTTAAAGAAGATGTAAAAAAATGCTTTAATAAGCTGAAAACATATATAGATAACGAAAACTACAGCGAAGCAAAGTCAGAATTTCAGCATTATCTCAATAATTACTCAAGCAGCAGAAAAGCCATGCTTTGCGAAAACTTCACAGCGGACGCAATACTGCGCTATTATAAAAGGAAAGCAATTGAAGCAGGAATAGACGTTTCGATTTCGTTCCGCTTGGAGGACGATGCTCTTATTCCCGATGCGGAGCTTTGCACATTTATCGGCAGCTGCATGGAAAACGCTATTGAAGGCTGTATGACAGCGCCGGAAGACGAGCGTTTTATAAAAATCGGAACATTGCAGGCAGGCAATTATTTTTACGTTGTATTCGACAACAGCTTTGACGGCGAATTGCATAAACAAGGCGATGACGAAAACAGTCCGTACCTTTCAAGAAAAAGCGGATTTACCGTGCCGGGGCTCGGCATGAAGGCTATCGCGGGGGTTGTGAACAGATGCGGCGGTCAGATGAAAATCGAAACCGAAAACAATGTGTTTTCCCTTTCGGCTTCCCTGCGTTCAAAATAAAACGAAAAAAAATATTGAAGAAATTTCAAAAAAAGTATTGACAAACCAAAGAAAATTTGGTATACTGTTTAAGCGTTGTTACAAATGCGGAGAGATGTCCGAGTGGTTTAAGGAGCTAGTCTTGAAAACTAGTGACTCGAAAGAGCCCAGAGTTCGAATCTCTGTCTCTCCGCCATCTTTTTTTAATTTCGGTTATTTGGAG